>CAMNPM010000004.1 GCA_946548065.1 uncultured Prevotella sp.
AGTTCTCACCCATGAAACGCTTGATAGAGTAAACGGTCTTCTTCGGGTTGGTGATGGCCTGACGCTTGGCAGGGTCACCAATCTTACGCTCGCCGTTGTCCACAAAGCCTACTACAGAAGGTGTAGTACGCTTACCTTCGCTGTTTGCGATTACTACAGGCTCGTTGCCCTCGAATACGGCAACGCAGCTGTTTGTTGTTCCTAAGTCGATTCCAATAATCTTTCCCATAGTTGTATTGTTTTTTTTTATTAATATTCGTAAAATGTCACTGGTAAGGTAGCAAAGCCTGTGCCAAAACAAAAAAAATTGAATAATATCGTGACATTTTGGCACAAGTATCAAAAATAATTTGTATCTTTGTCGGCAGATTATCGATAATACACTAGAAACATCATGATGAAACGAATGATTTTGCTGGCCGGAATGGCAGCAGCCATGATGACTGCCACGGCTCAAGACAATCCTTACATTGTCAAGACAAAGAATGTAAAGAAGACTGCCGTAAAGGCAAAAGTAACGGCTGACGACGTGACATCTCAAAAGGCGGAGTCGGGTGACTTCATGGGCAAGAACTTCCCCTTCCAGAGCATGTGCGAGTGGAAGGAGGGCATGCGCTTTATGGTGATTCCCGAGAAGTATGACCTGCTGGTGAACACCTTCCGCGATGCAGGCACGAACAAAGAGGTGAGCAGTGCCCGTCTGCGTTACCATATCTTGTCGTATAAGGGACACGAGGACTTGACCAATGGTCGTGTGCATGTCAACTTCTACGACGAGCAAGACAACAAGGGCTATTACTTCGAACTGCCAGCAGGCACCTTCGATGACTATTGCTATGGAAAGCTGGGTGTACCCACGCTGGCTTATCTGGGGGATGTTGACAAGGCCAAGGAACTGTTGCTGGGCAAGCAGCTGATCACTCGTACCGAATTCTTCCGTCAGGATACGGAATACGATGGCGACGGCTATCAGGAGGTGCGCTATCCCAAGAACAGGCTGGTTACTGTCAAGGCCATTGGTGTAGGCACTCGCGCCTTCCCTGTCAAGATTATCGTTGAGGACGAAAATGGTGAGGAGTTCTATCAGAGTGTGGCCATGTCGAAGACTAACAGCGGTTTGCGCGACGACGAGTTCGATGTAGACAATGCCAAGTTCCTCTTCACTGGTTCGTTTGATTTCACTGGTGCCGAGATGGTGGTGTCGTCTGACATCAAGAGCTATCTGGGTAAGACCGTATTCACGAAGTATGCCACCTCGATGAGTAGTAAGGGCGCTGGTAAGACGCGTGACATGAAGGTGCCGCAGTTCACAGGCTTCATTATTGACGAGATAGCAGGCGACAAGAATAATCCTGGCTACTACACGCTGACGCTTCGCGAAGTGCTGACGCGCCGTATCTATTACGATGATGTCACCTTCACAGAGGACGTAGCCAATGCTCCGCGCGAAGACTACTTTGGTTACATGTATGGAATGGGCGAGGGTGTGTCTCGCAGTACCACGTTGGAGACCCGTACAGCCATCCGCGAGGGTCGCGTCATTCCTGGCATGACGATGCAGGAGGTTGAGATGGCAATGGGTGAGTCGTCGACGAAGATTACAACCTCTGACGGGCAGACGGAGTGGATGTATCCGCGTTCCAACAGTGTGCTGGTGGTGCGCTTCACCCAAGAGGGCATCGTGAGAGAAGCCAAAGCACAGGCGACAGGATCAAATAAGACCAGAGCTCGTCGCAAGGCCAGCGAGAGTTCCAGAGGCCAGCGCCTGACGGGCAATGGAACCCCGGTTCAATAACAAAAGGGCAGAGGAATAAAAGGAAAAAGGTAAAAGAGTGAGCGAATCAGTCTTTTACCTTTTTTCTTTTTTGCCTTTATTAGTCTTTCCTTACTCCTTTGTCTCAGTAAGGGCTTCCATAATCTTGGCTTCCAATTCTTCGCACAGTTCAGGGTTGTCTTTCAGCAGTGCCTTCACTGCGTCACGTCCCTGTGCCAATTTGGCATCTCCGTACGAGAACCATGAGCCGCTCTTCTTGATGATGTTGTACTCTGTGGCCAGGTCGACAATCTCGCCGACCTTCGAGATGCCTTCGCCAAAGATAATCTCAAACTCAGCCTTGCGGAAAGGAGGAGCTACCTTGTTTTTTACCACCTTAGCCCTGGTCAGGTTGCCCAGCACGTTGTCACCATCCTTGATGGGCGACGACTTACGGACATCGATGCGCACAGAGGCATAGAACTTTAGGGCGTTACCGCCAGTGGTGGTCTCCGGATTGCCAAACATCACGCCAATCTTCTCTCTCAGCTGGTTGATGAAGATGCAGGTGGTGTTGGTCTTGGCAATGGTGCCAGTCAGCTTGCGCAGAGCCTGTGACATCAGTCGCGCATGCAGTCCCACTGCTGAGTCTCCCATGTCGCCCTCTATCTCCTTCTTGGGAGTCAAGGCGGCAACAGAGTCTACCACCAGGATGTCGATGGCTGCCGAGCGTATCAGTTGGTCGGCAATCTCCAGGGCCTGCTCTCCGTTGTCAGGCTGCGAGATATAGAGGTTGTTCACATCTACGCCCAGCTTCTCAGCGTAGAAGCGGTCGAAGGCATGCTCGGCATCGATAAATGCAGCCACGCCTCCTGCCTTTTGTGCCTCAGCTATGGCATGAATGGCCAGCGTGGTCTTACCGCTCGACTCAGGACCGTAGATCTCGATGATGCGTCCTCTGGGGTATCCTCCCACTCCGAGGGCGGCATTCAGTCCAATGGAGCCTGTAGGAATCACGTCGACATTTTCTATTTTCTCGTCGCCCATCTTCATGATGCTGCCCTTTCCGAAGTCCTTTTCAATCTTCGAAAGAGCAGCCTGCAGGGCTTTCATTTTCTCCTCTTGGGGAGAAAGCTGTTGGGGGTCTTCTTTTTTTGCCATCTTTTTTTTCTTATTTTTTTATTTTACGATGTTTCGATGTTTCGACATCTCGATGTTGCGGTAATTCGATATTTCGATGTTGTGGTAATTTGATATTTCGATTTGGTGATTTACAGCTCCAGGTCGGCGTCGTGAATCTCGTGCCAAGGCAGTCCTTGCTTGTTGAGCTGTTCCATGAACGGATCGGGGTCGAACTCCTCGACATTGAATACGCCGGGCTTTCTCCAGAGCCCCTTGCAGAACATCATGGCGCCAATCATGGCGGGTACGCCAGTGGTGTACGAGACACCCTGCATGCCCGTTTCCTCGTAGGCAGCTCGGTGCGAGCAGTTGTTGTAGACATAGTAGGTGTGCTCCTTGCCATCGTTGCCGATTCCTCTGATGCGGCATCCGATAGAGGTCTCGCCCTCGTAGTTCTCGCCCAGGTCCTGTGGGTTGGGCAGTACGGCCTTCAGGAACTGCAGGGGTACTATCTTTACCTTCACCGTCTTTCCCGATCCGTCAGCCAGCGGTGCTTCATACTCTACCTCGTCGATGCGGCTCATTCCGATGTTCTGTATCACCTCCAGGTGCTTCAGATACTGCTGTCCGAAGGTCATCCAGAATCGTGCTCGCTTGATGGTGGGGTAGTTCAGCACCAGCGACTCTATCTCCTCGTGGTGCAGCAGGTAGCTGTCGCGTGGTCCGATGTTGGGGTAGGTCAGGTCCTTGTGAATCTCCAACGGCTCTGTCTCCACCCATTTTCCGTCCTCCCAGTAGAGTCCTTTCTGGGTAATCTCGCGGATGTTGATTTCCGGGTTGAAGTTGGTGGCAAAGGCCTTGTGGTGGTCGCCCGCGTTGCAGTCGACAATGTCCAGATACTGTATCTCCTTGAAGTGGTGCTTGGCAGCGTATGCCGTATAGATGCTGGTGACACCAGGGTCGAATCCGCATCCGAGGATGGCGGTTAGTCCAGCCTCGCGGAAGCGCTCGCGGTAGGCCCACTGCCACGAGTACTCGAAGTGGGCCTCGTCCTTGGGTTCGTAGTTGGCCGTGTCCAGATAGGAGCATCCGCATGCCAGACAGGCCTCCATGATGGTCAGGTCCTGATAGGGCAGGGCGAGGTTGATCACCAGGTCGGGCTTGTAGTCGCTGAAGAGTGCCTTCAGCTGCTCCACGTCGTCGGCATCCACCTGTGCAGTTTGTATGTTAAGTGAAGCGTGACGAGTGAAGCGTGAAGAATCTTCTGCAGCTTTCTTTTTTATTGCCTCCACTATCGCGTCGCACTTCTGCTTGCGACGAGAGGCAATCATGAACTCTGTAAACACGTCAGCGTTCTGTGCAATCTTGAACGCTGCAACTGTTGCGACGCCACCTGCGCCAATCATTAGTACTCTACTCATCTTTGTTATTTACTATTTGACGATTTACTATTTACTATTTATGTACTATTTAGTCATTTACTATATAGTCATTTCCGATTTGCTATTTTATCTCGTCTGCCCTGATGCCCAGTGCGGCCATCAGCGAGTAGCCCAGTATCTCCTGTCGGAACGGTCCTCCCTCCAGGGGCTGCATGGCCAGCACGGTGACGTGCTTGTCGGGGTCGGCATGTCGCAGTCCCTCGCGTACCTTATTATATATGTGCTCAGCATCTGGCACCACGATGAGCCTTTTCACCTCTTGGGCATTGCTGACCACCTGCAGCGAGTCGGTGAACAGCTGGTCCTTGGTGACCATCGGCTCCACCTTCACGCAGCTGACCAGAAACTCTCCCAGCTCGCTCTGGAAGGCCTTGCCGTCCAGCTGGTCGAAGCTGCCGGGAAGGAAGTTCTTCATTGCGCGCTCGCTGTGCAGCAGGATGACTTGGATTTGGGGGGTGGAGTGGGGGTTGTGGGTATTGTGGGAGTCGTGGGTGTTGTGGGCATTGTGGGTGGATGGGGACTGAGGTCGCAGTCCTCCGTCCAGTGCTACGCACTCCAGCCATCGGGCCATGTCGGCCTGAGGAATGCGCCGTCCTATCATCCGCTCGAAGTTCACGATGAGGTTGAAGGCCACCTGGTCTACATAGTCGGCATCCACCAGTATCACGTTTTCGCACCATTTAGCATCTTTCATACTTGCAAAGGTACGAAATAATCTGCAAGAACAAAAAAAATAAAGGAATAAAAAAATAAAAAACCGTGTCTTTCTGCAAGACACGGTAATTCGTCCAGATTCGTCAGGTTGGATTAGTTCTTTTCCCTAGTTGTACCAGATGTTTGCAGTGTAGTGCACAAAGCGGTCATCTTCATTGTACTGGTTGTCCAGTTCGTACTCCTCTTCGTTGTACATTTTAGGATTTTTGTCCATAGTAATGTTCTCCTATCAGTTAGTTAGTAATGAAATAGTTTTCTGCTGCAAATATAGGCATATTCTTCGAATTTACCAAATTTTTGTTCTATAAATTACCGTTTTGTGCTAAAAATGGAAACAGAATGCATATTAATTCTGTTTTTGTGTGTCTTTGCGGTAGAAAACTGTTTATGTTGCAAAGATACATACTTTTGCGAAAATTCCAAATCTTTCGCAGAAAAACAGCATGGGCAGGCGTCAGCAGCCTGCCCATGCATAGTATGTGTTGAAATAAGGTGCGTCAGTGATTACTTCTGAATCATCTTCTTGCCATTCTTTACGACTACGCCCTTGAAGCTCTTGTCGACCTTCTGGCCAGCGAGGTTATAGACGGGAGCGTCAGCGTTCTGCTCAGCAACGGTCTTGATAACTTCAATACCCGTGCCTTCGAAATCAGCCTCAACTGACTCTGGCTCAGCTCCACCTACGGCCTTGACGTCCATATTGGCTGTACCGAAATTCACTACAGATCCTTCGCTTGTAACATTGGTTGCATTTCCGCTTGCGTCAATAACAGCAGCGAACTCATTGCTCAGTACTTTGCCTATTTCTCCCCCCATATCTATGCATGCAACATAACTTTCTTTTTCACCACCTGTCGGAGTAAAGTCGTAGCCTCCAAATCCAAGTTGAGAAGATTGCTGGTAGACGACATAGCTCTCGTTGGCTACAACATTAAAGGTCAACCAGCCCCAAACAGCCTGATTTCCAGCATCAATCACATAGGGATTGTCATCAACGCCATCCTTGAGATGCGCATTGTCATGGCGCGTCTTAATCTCATCGGCAGTGAAATAAGTGGGGGCCTGAATCCAGACGGGATTGCCATCGTTGTCAACAGCCTGAACACCTGTATTAGGATCGATTTTGGGCTGATCCGTATTGGTATTCTGTCCATTTACATAACCATCGAAAGTATAATCAACATAGGGAGTCAGGGGTTTACCATCAGATGCTTTTATAATGAAAGTTTTACGGTTGGTTTTGTTGTTCCATACGCAAACTTTCAATTGGCCTGCGGCTTTGGGAGTAAACTGATAATAGAGTCCGTAAGCAGGGATTCCCGTCTCGCCATTTTCGTAATTAATATAAGTGTAGCCGGGTTTAGTTTGCCATTCGTGTTTATCCTCGCTATAACCATATTCCGCATACATGGTGGCGTAGCCGTTACCTGTTCCCATCAAAAAGAGCATTTCCTTGTTGTCTTTGTCCTTTTGATTCTTGTCATTTTTCCAAGTAATAGCCTTCCAAGTTACAGTTTTTATTGGATATTTACCAGCCTCGTGTCCATTAGGGTCTGTCTGGGCATTAACACTCATGGCAACGAGGGCCATGCTAATAAGAGTAAAAATTTTCTTCATAACGTTATAAATTTGAATTAGTAATAGAGTTTCTGTGTGCAAATTTAGGAGTTTTCTTCGAAATCTCCAAATTTTTTGCCACTTAGTTGTAAAATAGACGCTTATTCTGACGTTTTGTCATCATTCGTGCTACGAATCCACACTTTGTGCGAGTGTGAGCCTCGCGTGGTGATGCCCGTGGTGGGGTCGGTGGCCAGCTGGCGCAGGTCCTTCGAGGCTGACGAGCGGGTCTGGCTGGTGGCTATGGCGTAGTCGCTGAGGGTCATGTAGCCCTGTCGGTCGATGACGTCGAGGGCTTTCCGGATGCGCTCGTCGCGGCTGTCTCCGGGCTTGCGCGGCACCACGACGTCTTTCTCTGTGCGCTCGAAGGTGGCCTCCTTGTTCATCTGCTCCAGCAGCTTGGGATCGGGCTTGAAGCGGATGCCCGTGATGCAGACGCGCCTGTACTTGGTCCTGGGCTCGTCTGCTGTGTCGCTGTCATTCTGCTTCTGTGCGGCAGAGGCTTCGCTGGGTGTCGACGTGTCGAAGCCCAGCGACAGCGAGAACACGCCCAGCCCGTCGATCTTGATGCTGTGGCCCAGCGGCATCCAGTTCTTCATGGTGGTTACCAGCGCGTCGAGTACACCTCGGATGGCGCCCTCGCTGAAGCTGCCGCTGTACTCGTGCATGTGGCGCACAACGGTGTCGAAGTCGTGCAGCGAGTAGGTCTGCATGCGTGGATAAACCTTCTTCTTTCCGGCGCCCATCTCCTCGCTCATCTCTTGTAGTACATAGTTTGGCATAGTTTCTCGATGTTTTTTTCTTTGTTCTCAGTCTATTTGTTCTTTTCTCTCTGGGTAAGTTCTGTACCCAACTTGTAGACATCTGTCTACAACTTGGAAACACCTGTCGCCAACTTGTAGATGTGTGTCTACAACTTGGAAACATAACTTTCCTGCCTGCAAAGATACATTTTTTATTCTGTATTGCAAAATTTTTTTCGAACTATTTGCCAACAGATGATGTAGCGGCCTTGATGGTGTGACAAACTTCTGGCTCGTTCGTCTATACATATATATTGTAAGGATTAACAAAAACGAACTTGATATGAAAAGACTATTCTCAGTGGTGCTGGCTGCCATTCTGGCAGTCGCGGCAGTCGCGCAAGAGCGGCGCACGCTGGCCTTCCCCTCAGCTGAGGGCTTTGGCAAGTATGCCTCTGGCGGACGCGGGGGCAAGGTGGTAGAGGTGACCAACCTGGATGACCAGGGCGAGGGCTCGCTGCGCTGGGCGCTGACGGAGGCGGGCCGCGAGAACGCCACCATCGTGTTTCGCGTCTCGGGCATCATCGACATAGGTCCCAACCCTCAGCGCAAGGGTGAGCACTCCATCCGCGCCAAGCTGAAGAATGTCACCATAGCCGGACAGACGGCTCCTGGCGAGGGCATCCTGCTGCGTGGGGGCAAGCTGAACCTGGGTGGGTCGGAGAATGTCATCATCCGCAACATCCGCTCCCGCCTGGGCACCAAGAGCCTGGAGCGTCAGGAAGGCGAGGACGATGCCGCCTATCGTAAGCGCTGCTTCATCGAGGGCGGTGCCATTGGCATCGAGAATGCGCAGAACATCATCATCGACCACTGCTGCTTCGGATGGAGCGGCGAGGAGAACATGACGATGTACGACAATCACTATACCACCGTCCAGTGGTGCATCATCCATGAGGGACTCTACAATGCCGGCCACCATAAAGGCGTGCGCGGATACGGAGCACAGTGGGGCGGCTCGCCAGCAACCTTCCACCACAATCTGCTGGCCCACAACGACAGCCGCTCGGCCCGCATCAACGGTGCCACCAATCCGCAGGTAGACAAGAATGTGTTCCTGGAATACCAGAACAACGTCAACTACAACTGGGGCCGCCGCAACTCCTGCTATGGAGGCGAGAACGAGGCAGGTGAGGGGTCGTCGCACTGGTGCAACTTCGTGGGCAACTACTACAAGCCCGGTCCGGCCCATCCTAAGGACAATGTCTTCATCGAGCTGTCGCAGGCCCGCAAGGGCAAGCAGCTCACCGGACCCTCGCTGTGGTACTTCCGCGACAACGTGATGGAGGGAGCGAAGACGAAGGACACGTGGACACTCGTCAGCAACCGCACGGGCTTCGCTATCGACCAGATGCGCCAGCCCCAGCTGCTCACCACACCAGCATACGCAGATTATCTGACACCTGCCGAGTCGGCCAAAAAAGCTTATAAACACGTGTTGGCAAAGGCTGGCACCATCCATCGCGATGCCATAGAGCGCCGCATCATCGACGATGTGTGCAGCGGCAAGCCCCGCTATCGCGGCCAGAGTGCTGGCAAGCAAGGCATCATCGACTCGCCTGCCGATGCCGAGGGATGGCCACAGTATGCTGAGGCCACAGCCCCAGCAGACAGCGACCACGATGGTATGCCCGACGACTGGGAGCGCAAGCACGGGCTGAACCCCAGCGACCCGCAGGATGGCAGCAAGCCATTTGCCAAAGAGGGCTATACCGCCCTCGAGGTCTATCTGAATAGCCTCATGGGCGAATGATGCTTCATACGTAAAACTTTACGGGCATGAGGCTGATTTTGGTGCAAAAAGATTTGGTTATCTCAAAGATAATCCGTAATTTTGCACCAAACTCTATTTATTAACTCTTTAAAAACAAAATGCGTATGAAGAAAATTTTTACTCTAATTGCAATGGCCCTCGTGGCCGTAGGTGCTCAGGCACAGGCTCAGTTGATACAGTTTTCTGAGGCGAAAACCAAAGGTACGGCAGCAGGGACGTATGGTGATGGCACTTTCAAGTTGACAGCAGTTGACACAAATGCCAATAAATTGGCAATAGATGAAAATTCTGCTTGGTTTGGTACTGCAGGTGAGCAAATGAAATTTAGTTATCGTTTAAAAACAGGCGGCAAGTCAGATTCAAATAACAATCTTTCTTTGGCTATACCTGGTGCGGGTAAGGTCCTAGTGTACGTACGTACAGGCTCTAACACTGCTACTGACCGTAACATCGTTTTGACGCAGAACGAAACTGAACTGTATAATCAAGTTGTATTGGAATCTAGTAAGGTATTAGTGAAGGGACTTGATAGTAAGGAGCCAGAAAAGGAAACCAATGTGTATCCTGTTATCGAAGTTGATGTCACTGAAGGAACTTTGGCTATTGCATATCCTACAAATAGTCTTAATTTCTATGGCTTCCAGTTCGTCCCAACAGGTTCTGAACCTATAACCGGCATCCAAACTGTGAAGGCTGATGACGCTGCCACAGGTGCTTCTTACAACCTCGCTGGGCAGAAGGTTGGCGAGAGCTACAAGGGTGTGGTGATTAAGAATGGCAAGAAGGTCGTGATTAAGTAAGAGCAACGAGAGCTTGCTCTCATTGCCGAACGTGAACGACCTCGACCTTAGGTCAAGACGATTCAGAAGTAAGCAGTCATTCTTAAGCAGAAACAATAAGGAGCGGACCTTGAATGGGGTTCGCTCCTTTTAGTATTGTTGGATGCTAAAGCGTTATCTCGCCAGAGCCAAAGCAGCGGTGGTGCTGGGCATCGTAGACGACGCAGAACTGCCCTGGGGCCACGCCATGAATGGGCTGCTCGGAATGGACGATGTACTCGCCATCGGGCAGCGGCTCTATTGTGGCACGGAAATAGTCGGACGTGTGGCGAATCTTGAATGTCACCTTTGCTGCCGACTGGCCCTCTGGCTCAGCCGTCTCTTTGCAGGCGAATGTCAGGCACTCTTCGAGGGGCAGGGTGAGGGCATGGAAGTCGCGCATCTTGAAGTCCTGCTTGTAGGCCGTCTGAGGGTCATAGCCGTGCGAGACGTATAATATATTAAGGTGTACGTCTTTCTTCACCACAAACCACGGGCCTCCGCCAAAGCCCAGCCCCTTGCGCTGCCCGATGGTGTGGAACCACAGTCCGCGATGCTCGCCAATGCGCTTGCCCGTCTCCAGCTCAATCACGTCGCCAGGCTGTTCGCCCAGATAGCGGCGGATGTAGTCGTTGTAGTTGATCTTGCCCAGGAAGCAGATGCCCTGCGAGTCGCGCCGGTGGGCTGGGGCCAGGTGCTCGCGCTCGGCAATCTGCCGCACCTCGTCCTTCATCATGTGTCCGATGGGGAAGAGCGCCTTGCGCAGCTGCCAGTCGTAGATCTGGGCCAGGAAGTCGGTCTGGTCCTTCACAGGGTCGGGGCTGGTGCAGAGCCAGGTTAATTTACTATTTGACGATTTACTGTTTACTATTTCTTCCTCTTCCGTCCGCGCATAGTGGCCAGTGGCTATGAGGTCGTAGTCGTGGCCTCGCTTCTGGTCGAAGGCTCCGAACTTGATGAGCCTGTTGCACATCACGTCGGGGTTGGGCGTCAGACCAGCCCGCACCTTGTCCATCGTGTAGCGAGTCACCTGGTCCCAGTACTCGCGGTGGCAGTCTATCACCTCCAGCCTGCAGCCGTACTTGTGTGCCACAGAGGTGGCCATCTCCAGGTCCTCCTCGCTGGAACAGTCCCACTCCTCCTCTTCCTCAGGGCCAATCTTGATATAGAAGCAGTCGGGCTGCAGCCCCTGACTCGCCAGCTGGTAGAGCACCACGCTGGAGTCGACACCGCCAGAGAGTAATACAGCTATTTTCTTGTCTTGCAGATTCATGCTGCAAAATTACTTAAATATTATTAATTATCCAAGCAGATTGGTTGTTATTTCAAAAAGAGGATATATCTTTGTGGATGGTCAAACCACATAGCATGATGGAAAGCTCGACACATCGGATGGACAGGCGCTCTTACCAGCACCATTATTGCTGGGCGGGCGTGTATCACCTTACAATGAAGGTAAGTGGCGATTTGCGTCAGCCTTTAGGAAGGGTGGTGGGCAGCGTCGGTATTCCAGATGGTGAGCCTGGGGCACCGGTCGTGGAGCTGTCGGAGATGGGAAAGATGGTGGAGTACGAACTGACGCATAGCATTACGAGGCATTATCCTATGATAGAGGTGCAGGAGTATGTGGTGATGCCAGAGCATTTGCATGCTATCTTGGCTGTGAAAAGCAGAATCGTCAGCGCATCGGGGCGCGAAACGCATTTGGGACAGGTGATTGCGGGATTCAAAAAGGGATGCAATCGGCGATACTGGGAGTATATAGAGCAGCGGGGTAAACCCGCTGCCACACGGATGCCCGCTATGGATGCAGAGCGGCGGGGGACCGTTGTGGATGCAGAGCGGTGGGGGACTGCTGCGGATGGTGAGCGGCGGGGGACTGCTGCGGATGGTGGCGCAGAGGGTAGCGGTGTGGATGGTGGCAGCGTGTGCCTTTCGGTTTACCCGAAAGGGTATAAGGTGCCTTCTAATGGCACCACGGGGCGCAAGCCGCTTTTTGCCTATGGCTATGTTGACGTGATGCCTCTGGATGCGCAACAGTTAGAACAGCAACGCAGATATATCCGGAATAATCCTCGTAGCCGGTTGATGCGCACAGAAAACCGCGAATGGCTGCAACCCAAACGGCTCGCCGTTCCTACTGCGGTGAGCTTGGTTGCCTTGAGGGGCTATCTGCAGCGTGAATGCCTTATGCCGTCATTGGATGAAGACAGGTGGAGCGATTTGCAATCACAGATACTTTTATCCAACGGACAGGTGGTTTGCGACAGTTATGGCAATCGCCAGTTGCTGGACCGCTGCCTGTTGCCTGTAGTATGCCATCGGAAAGATGCTTCTTTCTTTAGCCAGCAAAAAGAAAGATGCCTCAGGGCGGCATGTGAGGGTGCCGTTTTAGTTTCAGCGCGAATCTCCAAAGGTGAACAGACTATTATGGATGAGGCTGTAAGCAATGGGTGTCCTGTCGTGCTGGTGAAGGATAATGGCTTTCCTATGATTTATCATCCATCGGAGCATGATATAGTGCTATGTGCAGAAAGCAAGCTCCTATTGGTGACACCGTGGAAATATAAATATCGGGCAGTAGGGAAGAGCATTGGCGTAGAGGAGTGCAAGACAATGAATTGTATTGCCCAGGCCTTATGCCGTCAGAAAGATTCGTGGTGGAAAAGATAGAAAATACATGATGATGAAAGAAAACGAATGCTAAAATAAAGAAAGATGAAAGAAAACGGATGCTAAAACAAGTGATGATGAAAGAAAACGGATACAAGCAGAAAGAATACGGCAAGCCCGTGAAGCGCTATTGCCAGACGCTCGACCTAAAGGCCGACGCCGCGCTGATAGCCAAGTATAAGGAGGCGCACGACCGCTTCCACTTCTGGCCCGAGATCAAGGCTGGCATTCAGGAGGTGGGCATCCTGGAGATGGAGATATACATCTTGGGAAACCGGCTCTTTATGATTGTCGAGACGGATCTCGACTTCGATTGGCAGTCGGCAATGTCCCGTCTGGCCACCTTGCCCCGACAGGAAGAGTGGGAGGCGTATGTAGCGCTGTTTCAGGACTGCAAGCCCGGTGCTACAAGCGACCAGAAGTGGCAACTGATGGAGCGGATGTTTTACCTTTATGAGTGATTCGAAGCCCCGAAGCCTCGAAATAACGAAGCCTCGAAATATCTAAGTATCGACGAAACAAAATAAAAAAGCAATGACAGAACTGAAGAATGAACAGCTGACCATTCAGGTGGCAGAGAAGGGAGCCGAGCTCCAGAGCGTGAAAGATGCTGAGGGTAGGGAATATATGTGGCAGGCGGGTCCGGAGTGGCCTCGCCATTCACCCATTCTGTTTCCCTTGGTGTGCAGCGTCAACGACGGTACCTACCGCGTTGACGGCAAGGAGTACCACTTGCCGCGTCATGGGTTTGCGCGCGACAGTGAGTTTACGCTGATCTCGCAGACCCAGGACAAGGTGACCTTTGCCCTGCATGAGAGCGCGGAAACGCTGAAGGTGTATCCCTTCTGTTTCAATCTGGCCATCACTTATAGGCTGGAGGCTAATAAGATACACGTCATCTGGCACGTGGAGAATACCGATGTGCGCGAGATCCACTTCCAGATAGGCGGACACCCCGCCTTCAACGTGCCTGGCGGCAAGCTGGAAGGCAGGATAAAGCTGGACAACGAGGAGCCTATGGATGTGCTGAAGAGCTACGCTGACGGCAGTCACGATATGCTGGAAGTGCCGCTGGAGGCAGATATGGGCATTCTGGAGATTAACAACAGCTTCTTCCGTAACGACTCTGTGAAGATACACAAGAGCCAGACCCACAGGGCCATGCTGATGGACACTGATGGCGAGCCAGCAGTGACGGTAGACTACAAGGCACCCGTCTGTGCCTTCTGGAGTCCCTACGACAAGCAGGCTCCCTTTGTCTGCATAGAACCTTGGTACGGTATTGGCGATCCCAGAGGTTTCAGCGGAGAATTTAAGGACAAGCCGCTGATGAACCATCTGCAGCCAGGAGCCAGCTTTATGAGCAAATATACGATTACGATTAAGTGAAGATTGATGAATTTGCTGCCACCATTAGGGCCTGGCAGCAAATTCATCATTCAGTAAGCTTCGCGGTACTTGTTCTCGCCCTTGTCCTCCAGCATCGAGAGATACGACTGGTAGCGGCTCTGGGCTATGTAGTGTTCTTCTACCGCCTTGAGTACCGCGCAGCCTGGTTCGTGGGTATGGGTACAGTCGGAGAAGCGGCACTGCTTGGAGAACTCGAATATCTCCTTGAAGTAGCTGGTAAGTTCTTCGCGCTCTATGTCGAAGGTGCCAAAGCCCTTGATGCCTGGGGTGTCGATAAGCCAAGAATTGTTGGCGGGAGAGCCGCCGCCCACTGGAGTGAGGGGTATCATCTCTGAGAAAGTGGTGGTGTGCATGCCTGTCTGGTGGGCATCGCTGATGTCTGCCACGCGAAGTTCTGCCCCAGGTATGAGCCTGTTGATGAGTGTCGACTTGCCCACGCCCGAGTTGCCCGAGAGCAGCGAAATCTTGCCTTCGAGCAGCGGGCGCAACTCCTCGACACCCTGCCTTGTCTCTGCCGATATGGCGCGACACTCGTAACCTACGGTCTCGTAGAGCTGAATCATCATCTGCTGATAGTGCAGCTCTGGGTCGGAGAGTAGGTCGGTCTTGTTGAATACCAGGATGACGGGTACCCGATAGGCTTCGGCAGAAGCCAAGAAACGGTCGATAAACGTAGTGGAAGTCTCCGGTTTGCTGACGGTGACCACCAGCAGAGCCTGATCGACATTGGCAGCCAGGATGTGGCTCTGCTTGGAGAGGTTGATGCTCTTGCGGATGATGTAGTTGCGACGGTCCTCAATCTCGACAATGAATCCGTCGCGCACTTCCACGCGGTCGCCAACAGCCACGGGATTGGTGCTTCTGATGCCCCGCAGGCGGAAGTTGCCCTTAATCTTATAATCGGCAGTCAGCCCATCGTCCGTGAGGACGGTGTACCAACTGCCGGTATTCTTGATGACGAGTCCTTTCATTTAGACTGTCATAATCTCCTTGTTCTTGGCCTCCATGAGCTCGTCGAGCTTCTTGATGTACTTGTCGTGCAGCTTCTGCAGCTCCAGCTCAGCATCCTTCTCGTTGTCCTCAGAGAGTCCGTCCTTGATGGCCTTCTTCAGCTTGTCCTTGATGTCGGCACGTACGTTGCGCACCTCCACCTTGGCCTTCTCGGCAATCTTGTTGCACTGCTTCACCAAGTCGCGGCGACGCTCTTCGGTAGGCTGGGGGATTCCCAGACGGATAATCTCGCCGTTGTTCTCTGGCGTGATGCCTACGTCAGAGTCCATGATAGCCTTCTCGATATCCTTGATTTGCTTGCGGTCCCAAGGCTTGATGGCTATGGTACGTGCATCGGGAGTCGACACGTTGGCAACTTGGTTCAGGGGTACTTTCTGACCATACGACTCTACTCTCACACCGCTCAGGATGGCCACGTTGGCACGACCGGCACGAATACGGTTCAGCTCCTCTTCGAGGTACATTGCTGCCATTTCCATGCGCTCTTCGGCAGCGGCTAATGTCTGTTTAATGTCTATCATAAATGTAAAATGTTATAGTTTCTTAGCTGCAAAGATACGAATAAGTGGTTAAAACGCAAAATAATTTCCCAAAAATTTGGAGAATGTTATAATTTTGCCTATCTTTGTAGGCAGTATAAACTGATAACTAAACACCTACTATGGTCCAATATATCTTTTTGGCAGCGATAGTCGACACGTGGCATTATGCGCTGAACACAGACCACATACTGGCCTATGTGACTGGTTTTTTGCTGATAGGCACCTTTGTCCTTTTATTCTATAATCGTATTTACGTTTTTCGTGAGCAGGATGCAAACCTGAAAGGGCAGAGCCAGAACGAGCGTCTGTCGCTGGTGTTGCAGACGGGCAACCTGCGCCTGTGGCTCTACGACGTGCAGAACCGCCACTATATCGTGCTGTCCAGTAAGGGAGAATATAGCAATGAATACAACCCTGTGGAATTCTCGCAGTTTTTTGACCGCGACGATTTTGAGGTGATGCGCTCTAAAGTGTTCGACATCTGCGAAGGCCGTCTGCAGAAAGCCTCGGTGTCGCTGAAGGGATTCCCAATCCGCAATGGCGAGTTCAAGAGCTATGATGTCAGCCTCTCGATAGCCGAGGTCGGTAATGATGGAAAGGTCAAGAGCCTATTGGGCATTGAGCATGATGTGACGGAAAGTATGCAGAAGCAGAGGAAGGTGAGCCGGTTGCTGATGCGTTATCAGAACGTGTTCAATACTTCGTTGGTCGATATGCTTTACTACGACAAGAACGGTGTGCTGAAGAATATTAACGAGAAAGCCTGCCGAACGTTTGGAGTGAAGGAAAGTGACGTAGTGTTGCACGACAATTTCCTTTTGGAGAACAATCCCTTCTTCAACAAAGTGTCTTTGGACAACCTGGAGAGCACCCGTTCGACATCGATGGTCGACTTTGCCGACTTTCAGGACGAGCGCTACCACCTGGCAGAGTTTGGCCTGAGGGGCAAGATGTACTACGAGTCGTCCATTAATCCGATTCGTAATAAAAAAGGCGAGCTGGAAGGCATCTTCATGTCGGGCCGCAACGTGACGGAGCTGGTGGAGTCGTATCGTCACCAGCAGGAGGGCATGAAGCGATTGCAGAAGGTGACCAAGGATATTGAGGAATATATCAAAAACATCAACTATGCTCTGCGTGTGAGCGACGTGCGCCTGGTGAACTATTATCCTGATTCGTATACCACGGAGATATCTAACAACGTGAATGAAGCCCAGCTGCGCCTTTCGCAGTTGCGCTGCATCCGTCTGGCCACTATCCGTTTCCGCCGTACGGTGTCGAGCGTGCTGAACCGTATGGACCACCGTACGCCGCATCCCATCAAGGAAGTCATCGAGACGGAGATACGCGACAAGAAGGGGCGGCAGATATGGCTGATGTTCCATATGGTGCCGCTGATTGGCAGCAATGGCAGGATAGAACGCTACTTCGGCTTGTGCCGTAATATGACCGATATGATGGAGACGGAGCGCAGACTGGCCGTAGAGACCGCCAAGGCTCAGGAGACGGAGCTGCTGAAGCAGTCGTTCCTGACGAACATGAGCTATGAGATCCGCACACCGCTGAATACGGTGGTGGGCTTTGCCGAGCTGTTCGAGTCGGAGCACGATCCGGCTGACGAGCCTATCTTCGTCGAAGAAATCAAGCGCAACTCGAACTCGCTGTTGCAGCTGGTGAACGATATCCTGTTCCTGTCGCGCCTGGATGCCAATATGATAGAATACAACAAGATGGAAGTCGACTTTGCCGAGGTCTTCGACAGCTACTGCCAGATGGGCTGGAGCACTGTTTCGCCCAACGTAAGGACAGCCGTCGAGAATCCCTACGAGCATCTGGTAGTGACGATTGACCCAGAGCATCTTGGCAAGGTGATCAGTCTGCTCTGTACGACCTCCGTCCGGTTTACGCAAGAAGGAGCCATTCGTGCGAAATACGAGTACCGCCACGGTGAGCTGGCCATCAGCATCGAGGATACGGGCCGGGGTATAGCCAAGGATATGCTGGACCGTGTCTTCGAGCGCTTTGCCCGCGACAAGAACGACGAGCTGTGCGGAACCGGTCTCGACCTGCCCATTGCCCAGTCGTTGGTCCAGCAGATGGGAGGCACCATCGAGATACAGTCAGAGGAGGGCCGGGGTACTACGGTCTGGCTGATACTGCCTTGTAGTGCTACGACCATCGTGAAGAAACGCGACATCATTGTCTAACGAAAAAAAATCAGAGAGGATCGACTATGACGATACTATTCCATATAATGATAGTGACGGGTGTGGGGATGGCGAGTTTCCTACCCACGCTCATGCTGCTGGCAGCCTCCGTTTTGTTTTTGGGCGTACTGGTGGCTAACCGTATGATACGGCGCCGGGTGCGTCGCCGCATTCAGAAGTCGCAGATGGTGACGGGCATGATGACCAAGGCGGTAGAGATATCCGGCAACGACGTTGTGCGGTATGATGTTCGTGAGGGCCGCATCTATCGGCTTTACGGGCAGATGTATCCCGAGCACCCTATTTCCCAGGACGAGTGGACAGAGCGTGTGCATCCTGACGACAGAGAGGAGGCGATAGAGTGGATTCGGCAGATTATCTATCACAAGCTGAAGCGAGCCGAGTTCTCCTATCGCTGGAACATCAGTCCTGATGGCAAGACTCCCCAGTGGCGGCATCTTCACAACGTCAGTGTACCCGAGATACTGCCTGGTCAGAATCGGGTGGGGAGCGTTATCAGTACCATCCAGGACGAAACGGCCGAGATAGAGCAAGAGGAGAGGGAGAACGAGCTGACCAACAGATACAAGCTTATCTTTGATAATTCCATCATCGGCCTGTCGTTCTATTCTCCTGATGGCTGGCTGATTGACTCGAACAAGGTGATGCGCGATATATGCCACTTCGACAGCGATGAGTATGACGAATTCTTCATGAAGAACAACCTGTTTGAGCTGTCGCCTTTCCGCGAGTGTGTAGATCCCAAGAACGTCGAGGACCTGTGGATTTGCTCGCAGAGCATCATCCCGGAGCGCAACATTCACGACTATCTTGAAATCCGCCTGCGCCCCATCCGTGATGATGCGGGTGTGCTGAACTACATCGCCATAGCCTCTCGCAACGTTACCGAGGAGCGCGAGCTCTACATGCAGACCAAGCTGAACGACATCCAGATTCAGGCGGCCAACGCGAAGATCAAAGCCTACGAGGAGGAGCTGCGCTATATGATGGATGCTTGCGATATGCGTGTGTGGCGAGCTTCGTTCAGCGATAATACGGTGCAGTTCTATAAGGGACTGAGCGAGACGGAGCTGGAGATGACATTCTCCGAGCTTGCCGACTATTTCCTGAGCGATGTGGAAACCATTAAGACTCAGTTCAGCAACCCGGCTCAATACTTTGACAAGCCCATCAGCTATCTGGCGCAGATGCGCCCGCTCTACCATCATACCGACGAGGTGCAGTGGAACCAGATCAACAGTATTCCCATCTACGATGCCGATGGCCATCTGACTGGCGCTTTCGGCCTGTTGCGCAACCTGTCAGGACTGATGATGAAGCAAGAGATGCTGAAGAAGGAGACGGAGCGCGCCAACGACTCCGGACGGCTGAAGTCGGTGTTCCTGGCTAACATGACTCATGAGATTCGTACGCCGCTCAATGCCATCGTGGGCTTCTCCGACTTGTTGCAGGCCGTCGATTCGCCTGACGACAAGCGCGAGATGATACGTGTGATACATAATAACTGCGATATGCTGCTCCGTCTGATCAACGACATCCTGGTGCTCTCGAATGTCGATGCCAACGCGATGGAGATTATGCCTGAGGATATCGATGCTGCCCAGAAGTTTGAAGACCTCTGCCAGTCGCTGGCCCAGCGTGTGCAGGAGCCTGGGGTGGAGTTCGTGAAGGACAATCCCTATACCAGCCTTCGTACCCGGCTCGACAGCGCACGTATCGATCAGGTTATCACCAACTTCGTCACCAACGCCGTCAAGTACACCCATCAGGGACATATCCGCGTGGGCTACCGCGTTGAGGAACGGCATGGCCAGCAGGGACTGTATGCCTATTGCGAGGACACGGGCTCAGGCATTCCCGCCAACCAGCGTGACCGCATCTTCGAGCGCTTTGTCAAGTTGAACGACTATATACAGGGAACAGGATTGGGTCTCTCCATCTGTAAGGCCATCATCGAGAAGTGTAATGGCGAGATAGGAGTAGACAGTGAGGAAGGCAAGGGCTCGACCTTCTGGTTCTGGATTCCTGCGGATATAAAAAAAGAGTAACCAATGAACTATGAGAAATAGACTAATACTGATGGTTTGTCTGCTGATGTCGTTTGCGGCTTCATCCTATGCAGACGAAAAAGACGTAAGACAGTTTACGGAAGACCACCCCCTGGTCTACGAGGATGCCTGGGACTTGTGTCCTTACGCGTTCCTTAATAATAATGGTGAACCGGTGGGCTATAATGTGGATGTGCTCCGGCTCATCTTCAAGGAGCTTAGCATACCTTATGTTATTAAGCTGAAGCCTCGCAAGGAAGCCCTGGCCGACCTGAAGGAAGGCAAGGCCGACCTGACCTTGGGCATGGATGCCAATTTCAACGCGGACTATGCCCGGTGTGGTACGGCGGTGGTGCAGATCTTCACCCATAGTGTGGCTCACCGGAAAACCGAAGAGCCCAAGATACAGTCGTTTAGTGACCTTGCCAAGCACAAGATGATAGTCCATGAGGGTGCTTTCAGCCATCATCTGATGATGCAGCGTGGCTGGGGCGCCAATGCCATACCCTATGCCGATATGGAGGAGGCCGTTCATGCGGTACATAACCAGCCAGGGTTGCAGATAGTGTGGAACACGATGTCCTTGCAGTGGCTCATCCGTAAGTTTCACTACGACGACCTGACACTGACGCCTGTCAACGTGACACACGGAGAATATAAGTTCATGTCGAACAACCCCCAGCTGCTCCATCAGCTCGACAGTGTCTATACGAAGCTCTATGCCGAGGGACATCTGCAGGTCCTTCAGAACAAGTGGTTCTACCCAGACCGTCAGTACTCAGGCATCCCGTCGTGGATCTGGATTGTCGTGGCGGTGGTGTTGGTGCTGACCCTCGTGTTCGTTGTCTATCTGCTGATCTATCGCCGGCTGGAGCGTAAGGTGACCAAGGACGTACGGCGCAGCAACAACCGTCTGGCGCTGATCCTGAAGACGAGCAAGGTGCATATCTGGATATACAACGTGGACAAAAAGACCATTACCACCCTCGACGAGCAGGGCAGCAAGGACGGTGAGGATATCTCGACCAGCTTCTTCTTCTATTCGATTACCGAAGACGGCTATCGTCGCATCCTTCACGCCTTCAACGAGATTGCCAAGCAGAAGATAGAAGTAGAGACCATTGGTGTGCATGCAAAGGCCGGTTCGGATGCTGAAGACCGCAGTCTGACCATCACGCTGTCCGTGCTGCGCCGCGACAAGAACGGGCATCCCACCGACATCATCGGCACGACGAGCGACGTGACCGATGAAGAACTTCGGCAGCAGCAGGTGCGCGACACGATGCTGCGCTATCAGTCCATCTTCAACAACTCGATGGTTGACATCGTGGTCTACGACAAGGACTGCTACATCACCGACATGAACAGCAAGGTCCGGAAGGCTTTGCCCAACCAGCTGAAGACGATTGTCCATTCGAGGATTTCGCTGGCCGACGTGCTGGGGATGGAGGATGTTGGTCCGGAGAATGTGGAGTACACGTTATTGACCCAGCTGTTTGGCCAGCCGAACGAGACTCGGACGCTGGCGCGGTATCTGGACACCAAGGATATGCGCTATGAGATGCAGATACTGCCTGTGCGCGACGACGATGGCCAGCTGACGGCGGTCTATGTCACCGGCCGCAACGTGACGGAGATAGCCAAGCTCTACCAGCGGCTGCAGCGGAATATCGTTCTGTTGCAGAAAGCCAATGCGGAGCTCGACGGGTATGTGCGCAACATCGACTTCGTGCTGAAGAACGGTGGCGTGCGTATTATCAAATATAATCTTGACACCCACATGCTCATTGTGTACAGCGAGCTGGGCAAGTCGCAGCTTGAGCTGACGCAGACGCGGGCCATGTCGTTCTGTGACGACAAGTCGAAATCGGTAGCCCTGCGGGCTTTCAACAGCATGGACTACCGCAGCCAGTCGCCCGTGTCGGCAACGGTGAAGACGGTGTTGCGGCATCATGGCGGCGAGGCTGAGGCCGACTACCCGATGGTGCTCTACCTGTCGCTCTCTCCGGTGCTGGACCAGAAGGGCCGTGTGACGGGATATGTCGGCATGTGCCGCGACATCAGCGAGCTGAAGGCCACGGAGGAGAATCTGGCCCGGGAGGCTGCCAAGGCCCAGGAGGTGGAGACGGTGAAGAACGCCTTCCTGCGCAACATGAGCTACCAGATCCGCACACCGCTCAACTCGGTGGTAGGCTTTGCCGAACTGTTTGAGCTGGAGCACTCGCCGGAGGACGAGAGCCTTTTCATCAAGGAGATCAACGACAATGCCTCGCTGCTGCTGAAGCTCATCAACGACATCCTGTTCCTGTCGCGTCTGGATGCCCGGATGATTGAGATCAAGAAGAGTCCTGTCGACTTTGCTGCCATCTTTGACTCCCGCTGCCAGACGGCGTGGTTCAACTATCAGCAGCCGGGGGTGAAGTATATTGCCGACAATGCCTACGAGCGGCTGGTGGTAGACATCGACGAGCAGAACGTGGGCATTGTGATAGAGAAGATTCTGGTGAATGCTGCTCAGCACACGTCCTCGGGTGAGGTGCGGGCCAGCTACACCTACACGGGCGAGGACCTGGTGATGACGTTCCAGGATACGGGTGACGGCATCCCTGAGGAGATTCGTCAGCACATCTTCGACCGCTTTGCCACGTCCGACGGTCGGCGCACGGGCCTGGGCCTGAGCATCGTGCAGGAGATGCTTCACCAGATGGGCGGCAAGATCAAGATCCAGTCGGAGGAGGGCAAAGGCACTATCGTATGGGTCAGCATCCCCTGCACGTGTAGCGAGCTGGTGAGAAAGTAAGGAGTAAATCATTTTTAGAGAGAGACATGAAGAAGAACTATCGATATATCGTCTGTTGTTTTTTGCTGTGGCTGTGGGCAGGCATCTCGGTGTCGGCCAAGAACGCTTTCGGCTATACGGAGCAGCATCCGCTGACCGTGGTGTGCGACTGGGACTTCAGCCCTTACGAGTTTATGAATGCGCAGGGCGAGCCTGCGGGCTGCAATGTGGAGATACTCGACTTGATATTCAACAACCTGGGCATTCCCCACCGGTTTGTCATGCAGGAGTGGTCGGTGGCTACCCGTATGTTTGAGGAGCGCAAGGTGGACCTGATTCATGCGCTGGACAGTCATTATGCGCACGAGCCTTACGTGAGGACCAAGAAGTATATCAACTACTACAATCTCCGCGTGGCCCGTAGGATGAGCACTCCGGCTGTCCGCCGCATCAGCGACCTTGACGGTCGGAATAGCGTGGTGTTCAAGAAGAACGACTATGCCGACCTGCAGCTTAGCGACAGTGTGCGGCTGCCGTTTGACAAGATATACCTGTCGGCCAAGGAGGCGCTGACCAATGTTGCCAAGGGCAGGTATCAGTACTTCATCTGGGGCGAGGTGACGCTGCACCGCAAGATTCAGGAGCTGGGGCTTGACAGCATTGTGCTGGACCGGATTGACATTCCTGCGGGCGAGCTGCGCATCATTGGCTACGACAAGGCGCTTATCGACTTGCTGGACGACCAGTACACTCGTCTGGAGCAGGCCGGCGAGCTGCAGAAGATCTACGAGCGCTGGTTCCACCCCGAGCGTGTACACGACGATGCCTCTCCGATGGCGCTCTACATCCTTGGCGGTCTGCTCGTCGTGGGCCTGATAGCATTCCTGCTCTCCCGCATCACCTCTGTTCGGGTGAAGAAAGCCGTGCGCCGGAGCAACGACCTGAACAACATCATGCACCAGGCGCTGGACATGGGCGAATACTACGTGATGGAGTATGACATCCAGACGGGCCGTGTGAGCAATGTCTATGGCAATCTGCTTCCGGCTGAGGGTGTCTCCATCGACGATTTCGTCGGCCGTGTGTCTGCCGAGGAGCGTGAGGGTTTTCGGGAGTCGCTGGAGCAGATGAAGCGGGGTGAGAAGAGCCAGTGGACGGTGCGTAAGCGCTTCAATGCCGGCACGGCGGCGGAGCCCAACTGGCGCCGGCTGTACGGCAATGTCATCCTGGAGTATGTGGGCAAGCGGCCCCGGTATATCGTCAACACGGTGAAGGACCTGACGCGCGAGACGGAGATGGACGAGCGCAACCAGGAGCTGGCGGTGAAGTACCAGAAGATATTCAAGACCAGCCTGATGGCGATGTCGTTCTACGATGCCTCCGGTCGGCTGATCGACTATAATGAGAAGATGGCCGAGCTCTGCGTGTTCGACGAGAAGTCGGAGCGGTATTTCCGTGAGACGTCGATGTTCGAGGTTCCTTCGTTGAAGGGCATCTATCCTCCGGGCTGCCGCGAGCAGCTGACGGTGTGCCAGACGCTGTCGATTCCCGAAATCGGCATCCACAAGTATTTGGAGATTACGATTACGCCCACAGTCGACGAGGATGACAACCTGACCTATTACCTCATCAGCAGCCGCGACGTGACGGAGGAGCGCCAGATGTTCCTGCAGCTGCGCGAGCACGACGGACAGCTGCAGCTGACCAACGAGCGCATCAGCAGCTATGAGCAGCAGCTGCGGTACCTGCTGGAGGAGAGCAACATGTACGTATGGCAGTTCGACATCGCCTCGGGCCAGATCAACTTCTTCCGCACGCTGGGGAAGATTGACTTCTCCATCAGCATACAGCAGTACTTCGAGGCGATGAAGGCCGAGGAGCGCGAGGAGGCCGAGCGCAGCTTGAAGCTCATGAAAACGAAGGGTGTGCCGTTCAACACCGTCCACCATTTCGACTACACTCCCATCAATCCCGAGCCCAGCTGGTATGCGCTGAGCGGCACCGCCGTGTGCGACGCCGGGGGCCGGCCTACGGGATACTACGGTCTGGCGCGCAACGTCACCGTGCTGATGGACACCCAGCAGCGCCTGCGCCAGGAGCGGTCGAGGGCCGAGGACTCGGGACTGCTGAAGAGTGCCTTCCTGGCCAACATGACGCACGAGATACGTACGCCGCTCAATGCCATCGTGGGATTCAGCGGACTGCTGCAGATGATCGACGCCCCCGAGGAGCGCAAGGAGTTCCTGCGCATCATCCGCAACAACTGCGACATGCTGCTGCGGCTCATCAACGACATCCTGGAGGCCTCGAACATGGGGCAGGCCATGAGCATCGAGCCCAAGGATATCGACCTGGCCACCGTCTTCAACGACATCTGCCAGACCCTGGAGCAGCGCGTGGCAGAGGCCGGCATCCCCTTCGTCAAGGACAATCCCTACGACCACTGCCAGGCCACGCTCGACAAGGGGCGCGTACAGCAGATACTCACCAACTTCGTCACCAACGCCGTGAAGTACACCAAGGAAGGACATATCCGCGTGGGCTACCGCCGCGAGGAGCGCGACGGCCGACAGGGACTCTACTTCTACTGCGAGGACACGGGCGCGGGCATCCCCAAGGACAAGCAGGCGGCAGTCTTCGAGCGCTTCGTCAAGCTCAACGACTACGTGCAAGGCACCGGCCTCGGACTCTCCATCTGCAAGGCCATCATCGACCGCTGCGACGGCCACATCGGTGTAGACTCCGAGGGACCCGGCCATGGCTCCACCTTCTGGTTCTGGGTTCCGCAGGCGTGAACTTGATACAGAGTGTATAAAAAAGCAGGCTGCTGACTTCCTGTAAGTCGCAGCCTGCTTTTTTTCATCCATCATCCATCAGAACGGTCCATACCCCAGCGAGAATCCGTTGCTGTCCTCCTCGAGGCCCGTCTCCTCGTTCACCACCACCGCTGGTGCTGACCGGTTACTACTCTCATGCCGACCAATCAAGCAATTGGTGCTGAACGGTCGCAGCGTCGGTGCTGAACGGTCGCAGCGTCGGTGCTGAACGGTCGCAGCGTCGGTGCTGAACAATCAAGACATCGGTGCTGAACAATCAAGACATCGGTGCTGACCAATCAAGTCATCGGAGCTGACCAATCAAGTCATCGGTGCTGACCAATCGTCCTACTCACCGCGCCCGAACAGATCAAGGCACGCTTCATTCAGGCATAATGACACACCCTCGTCGCGAGCTAACTGTCTGCAACTGGTGTCTTGCAGCTATCAGAAGATGAACGTCTTCTCGGCCCAGTAGCAGAGGATGCCGGCGAGGTAGCCGACGAAGGCTATCCAGGTGATGCGCTTCATGTACCAGCCGAAGGTGATCTTCTCCAGTCCCATGACCACCACTCCGGCTGCGGAGCCGATGATGAGCATCGAGCCGCCCACTCCGGCGCAGTAGGCCAGCAGCTGCCAGAAGATGCCGTCGACGGCCATGTCGCCAGCGGCCTGTACGGGATACATGCCCATGCATCCGGCCACGAGGGGTACGTTGTCGACGATGCTGGACAGCACGCCGATGATGCCGGTGACGAGATAGTGGTTGCCCTCGAAGGTGGTGTCGAGCGTCTGTCCGAGCAGCGTCAGCACGCCGATGGTCTCCAGGCAGGCCACGGCCATCAGGATGCCGAGGAAGAAGAGGATGGTGTCCATGTCGATGCGCGACAGCATCTTGGAGACGCGCTTCTGTGTGCCGCGGTTGTCGGCCGTGTCCTCACCCTCCTGGTGGATGCTGGTGTAGAAGATTTCCGTCACGGTCCACAAGACGCCGAGCACGAGCAGGATGCCCACGAAGGGCGGCAGGTGGGTGATGGTCTTGAAGATAGGCACGAAGATGAGTCCGCCCACGCCGAGGAAGAAGATGGCCTTGCGCTGTCCCTCGGTCAGCCCGTCGCTCTCCTCCAGCACCACGGTGTCCTGCACGGCAGCAAGCTCGCCCTTGAGCGACAGCGACAGGATGTAGGCCGGGATGGCCATCGACAGCAGCGAGGGGATGAATATCTCCATGATGACGCCGGCGGCGGTGATGACGCCCTTGTTCCAGAGCATGATGGTGGTGACGTCGCCGATGGGCGAGAAGGCTCCGCCCGAGTTGGCGGCAATGATGACCAGGGCGGCATAGACCATACGGTCCTCCCTGTCGCTGACCAGCTTGCGCAGGATCATGATCATCACGATGGAGGTGGTCAGGTTGTCGAGGATGGCCGACAGGATGAAGGTCATGAAGGCGATGCGCCAGAGCAGCGAGCGCTTCGACTTGGTGCGGAGCGTGTCGCGCACGAAGTTGAAGCCGCCGTTCTGGTCCACCAGCTCCACGATGGTCATCGCGCCCATCAGGAAGAACAGCGTCGTGGCCGTGGCCCCCAGGTGGTGCTCAATCTCGGTGCCCACCACCGTGGCCTTCATTTCGCCAATGGCATTGGCAAGATAGCTGGCCGGGTCGATCATGAAGAGTGTCCAGCAGCCCACGAACATCAGCAGCGCAATGGCCGCCTTGTTGATTTTAGTCACGCTCTCGATGGCTATGCAGAAGTAGCCCACGCAGAAGAGGATGACGATACAGATAGTTAATGTTGACATAATGATTTTATAATTGAGTTTGTTTTAATAGATTGCCTGTAGGTTCTTCTCCAGCTGGGCCGTGCTGCTGGCCCCCACCAGCACCGAGGTCACGCCCTCCTGGCCCAGTATCCATCGCAGCGCCTTGGCCGCCAGCGTCAGCCCTTCGCCCCGGGCCTCCGCGTCCCAGGCCTTCAGCCTGGCCAGCAGCTCGGGCGTCAGCATCTCCGGGCGCAGGAACTTCTCCTTCGCCATGCGCGAGTCGTGCGGAATGCCCTCCAGGTAGCGGTCGGTCAGCAGCCCCTGGGCCAGCGGCGAGAAGGCAATGAAGCCCACACCCTCCGCGCGGCACAGCCCTACGATGCCCTCGTCCAGGGGCTGCCGGTCGAGCATGTTCAGCCTGCCCTGATAGATGAGCAGCGGCACATCGTGATGCCGCAGATAGTCGATGCCGCGCCGCAGCGCCTCCAGCGGCCAGTTCGATATGCCCACGTAGAGGGCCTTGCCCTGACGCACGATGTCCACCAGCGCCTGCAGCGTCTCCTCAAGCGGAGTCTCCGGGTCGTAGCGGTGCGAGTAGAACAGGTCGACATACTCCAGGCGCATGCGCCGCAGGCTCTGGTCGAGCGATGCCGTCAGGTATTTGCGCGAGCCCCAGTTGCCATAGGGTCCGGGCCACATGTCGTAGCCCGCCTTGGTAGAGATGAACAGCTCGTCGCGGTAGGGCCGCAGGTCGTGCTCCATCACCCGCCCGAAGGTCTCCTCGGCCGAACCGTAAGGCGGACCGTAGTTGTTGGCCAGGTCGAAGTGGGTCACCCCGTGGTCGAAGGCATACCTTATTATATTACGCGAACGCTCGAAGGAGTCCACCCCTCCGAAGTTATGCCACAGCCCCAGGCTCACCCGGGGCAGCAACACTCCACTGCGGCCGCAGCGCTCATACTGCATGCCGCTGTCGTAACGTCGGTCGTTTGCCAGATAATCGTTCATTCGTGTAGTTTGTTTAGGTTTCGGTGTGCAAAGATACGAATTAGTGAGGGAAAAACCAAAAGGAATACAGGTTTTTCTTTTCAGTTCGCCTTTTTTTAAGTACCTTTGTGGCATCAACAAACTATTACTATCAGTTGGCCGACTTCACGATGGACGGCGAACTGATGACTTTTGAGTGATTGGTTCGTCTTATGTTATATAAATAATATAAGGTAATATAAGTAAGTATGAAGCAATATTTCTTTGCCGTCGACCTGGGAGCCACCAGCGGGCGCACCATTCTTGGCACACTGGACGACGGACAACTGCAGCAGGAGGAGCTGACGCGATTCCCCAACAATCTGATTGAGACCGGTGGACACTTCTATTGGGACATCTATGCCCTCTACTTCGAGATGATCAAGGGTCTGCAGATAGTGGGCAAGCGGGGACTCGACATCACCAGCATCGGCATCGACACCTGGGGCGTCGACTTCGTCTTCATCGGCGACGACGGGGCCATCCTGCGCAATCCCATGGCCTATCGCGACCCGCATACCTTCGGGCGCATGGACGAATACTTCGAGAAAGTGGTAGACCGCAAGACCGTCTACGACATCACCGGCATCCAGTTCATGAACTTCAACTCGCTCTTCCAGCTCTATGCCATGCAGCAGGCCGGCAACTCGGCGTTGAAGCATTGTCAGAAGATACTCTTCATGCCCGATGCACTGTCCTGGATGCTCACGGGCGAGGCCGTCTGCGAATACACCATCGCCTCGACCTCGCAGATGCTCGACCCGACGACGGGCGACCTCTCCGCGAAGCTGATAGACAGCGTGGGACTGACGCGCCAGCACTTCGGCCGCATGGTGCAGCCCGGCACAACGGTGGGTGTGCTCACTCCCGAGGTGCAGAAGATGACGGGCCTGGGCCCGGTACCCGTCATCGCCGTTGCCGGTCATGACACGGCCAGCGCGGTGGCTGCCGTACCGGCCAGCGACGAGCGCTTCGCCTATCTCAGCAGCGGCACCTGGAGCCTCATGGGTATCGAGACAAAGGATGCCATCATCAACGAGCACTCCTACGAACTCAACTTCACCAACGAGGGAGGCATAGAGGGTACCACCCGATTCCTGAAGAACATCTGCGGCATGTGGCTCTATGAGCGCTGCCGCAAGGAGTGGGCTGTAAGAGGTGAGCGGATAGAGGTGAAGGGCAAGAGTCTGCCCGTAAGCGAAGTATCGCATCCCGAACTGCAAGGCTCGGCCATGGGCGTGGAACCGTTCCGCAGCATCATCAATCCCGACGACCCTGCCTTTGCCAATCCGCCCAGCATGATAGAGGCCATCCAGGGCTATTGCCGACAGACGGGACAGCCCGTGCCGGAGACACCGGCCCAGATATGCCGCTGCATCTTCGATTCGCTGGCCCTGAGGTATCGTCAGGTCTTTGGGTGGCTCAAGGAATTTAAAGCCTCGATGGGTAAACCATCGAGCACAGGGGGGCCATCGAGCGCAGGGGGACCGTCGAGCACGGGGGGACCGTCGAGCGCGGGGGAACCGTCGAGCGCAGGGGGACCATCGAGCGCGGGGATTCAGGTGCTGCATATCATTGGCGGCGGGTCGCTCAACAAGTACCTCAACCAGCTCACGGCCGATGCTACTGGCGTTGAGGTGCTGGCCGGTCCGCAGGAGTGTACGGCCATCGGCAATATGATGCTGCAGGCCAAGGCTGCCGGGGCGGTCAGCGACGTATGGCAGATGCGCCGCATCATTGCCGACTCCGTGGAGATGGTGCCCTATCATCCACAAGGCGACGAGACCGCATGGGCTGCTGCCTACGAGAAATACTTAAAAGTAACTAATCAATAAAACAGAATAATTATGGCAAAACCATTAGTAGAAACCAAAGCAAGAGTAGGCGTATTCAGTATCGCCCTTCAGGCATACCTGCCCCAGTTCCCACAGCTCGTTCCTGAGTTCGAGGCTCAGTATGCGGCATTCAAGAAGACACTGCCCGATAGCATTGAGATTATCGACGGCGGCATGGTGACCACCAAGGAGCAGTCGATGGCGGCTGGCGACAAGTTCCGTGCTGCCGATGTCGACCTGGTCATCCTACAGATGCTCACCTATTGCACCTCTTATAATATGTTGCCCGCCGTGCGCGACCTCGATGTACCGGTGGTCATCGTCAACGTGCAGAAGAAGCTGGCTCCCGACTACGCCAAGACCGACATCCCCACCTGGCTGGGCGAGCTCTATGCCTGCGGGGCCATTGGCGAGATGGTGGCCGACTTGAATCGTGCCGGCAAGCGGTCGGCAGTCATCACGGGTGTTGTCGAGGGTGGCGACCCCGAGGTGCAGGCTGAGATTGAGGACTGGTGCCGCGCCGCCCAGGTGCGCCGCCGCTTCCGCGATACCAATATCGCACAGATCGGACGTCCCTATCCTGGCATGATGGACCTCTACATCGACGAGACCAATCTCTACCATCGCATGTTCGTCTACACCAAGCAGTTCGACTGGGAGCAGATGTGGGCCATTGCAGACAACGTCACTGACGAGGCTGCCATCCGCGCCAAGGCGCAGGACATCCTCGACACCTTCGACATCGAGGGCGGCGGTACCATCGAGAAGGTGTGGGACATGGCGAAGTATGTCGTAGCCTTCGAGCAGTGGGTGAAGGACGAAAAGTTGGGCATGATTGCTTCCCACTATGCAGGCTTCGCACAGGGCGTGGCCGGCAAGCTCGACTCGATGCTGATTCCTGCCTTCTCGATGCTCATCAAGCAGCATACCGCCTGTGCCGTAGAGGGCGACATGAAGGTGGCGATGGCCATGTCGATACTGAAGACTATCTCTGGCACGGGAACCCTGGCCGAGATGTATAGCATCGACTTCCCCAAGGACATCTGTATCATCGGACACTCCGGATCGGGCGACTTCGACATCTCGCAGGCTCACAAGCCCACGATGAAGATTGTGCCTGTGTTCCACGGAAAGACGGGTGGTGGCTATCTCACCCAGTTCTATCCCCCCACGGGGCCTGTCACCTATCTGGCCATCACACAGGACAAGAATGGTGTCTTCAAGTTTGTGGTGGCTGATGGCATCAACGAGGAGGGACCCATCTTCATGTTTGGCGACACCAATATGCGCACCAAGTTCTCGCTGCCCTGCCGCGAGTTTGTCAACAAGTGGAGCGAGGCCGGTCCTACCCACCACATGGCAGCCGCCGTGGGCCATCATATTGATACCATCCTCAAGGTGGCGAAGATTCTGAACATCGAGTGTGACATCGTTTGCAGATAAAAGATTATGGGACAGAATAGTGGAAGCTTGAAGAGCACGATAGCCGTGTCTCTCACCAATTACCTGGATGCCGGGGCCATCGTGGCCGGCGCGTCGGGACTGACTCTGTGGCAGCAGTATTTAGGACTCTCCGAGGTGCACCTGGGGTGGCTGAACTTCATCTCGGCCAACTGTCTGGGGGCAGCCGTCGGTGCCATCATTGGCGGTTTCCTGGCAGACAAGTACGGACGTAAGTTCATCTTTACCTACAACCTGCTGGTCTATATGACGGGTGTGCTGCTCATCATGCTGAGCGTGAACTTTCCCATGCTGCTGTGCGGATTCCTTGTGACGGGAATCTCCGTCGGAGTAGGTGTGCCAGCGTCATGGACCTATATCTCGGAAAGCTCGGAGAACAACAACCGCGGACGCAACATCTGTATCTCGCAGATGTCGTGGGGAGTAGGCCCGATGGTCATCCTCTTGTTGGGCATGCTGTTTGCCCCTGGAGGCTATCTGTTCGGATGGGTGGAGTCTGTAGCGCATGCTGTGGGCGGTGCCGACATGACGGAACAGGCTGTCAACGCCTTCTCGTCGCGACTGGTGTTCCTGTCGTTGTTTGTCGTTGCCTTCATTGCTTGGAACCTGCAGCGCCAGTTGCAGGAGAGTGCCGAGTTCACCAAGGGACAGGAGAGCGGCGAGAAGAAGGCCGGGCTGATGGACAATATCAAGGTGCTGTTCTCCAACAGCATTGCCGTGAAGACGGTTTGCTTCCTGGCCGTCATCTATCTGACGTGGAACCTCGTGGCCTCCGTGATGGGATTCTTCCAGCCGCATATCTATGAGACGGCGGGTGGCGTGAGCAACGAGCAGGCCAACTGGATGAACTTCATCCAGTGGGCCATCATCGTGGGCGTCACGTTCTGCACCTCGAAGCTCATCGACCACACCTCTCACAAGGCCATCTATGTCTTCGGACTCGTGGCAGCGCTCAGCGCCTGGCTCGTCATCGTCACCATCGGTGTCAACGGCCCTGCCGGATTGTGGGCCTTTGCCATCCTCTGGGGCATACAGGGCGGTGCCTCGCCACAGATATTCTATGCGCTGTGGGGCTCGGAGCTGTTCCCTGCCAAGTTCCGTGCGGGAGCGCAGGGACTGATGTTCTTCATCGTGCGCGGACTGTCTGCCCTGTGGGGACTCGTCTTCACATATATATATGGAGAGAACGGCGAGGGCTTCACCATTGCCGCCTACTGCATGATAGCCTTGCTGCTCATCTCGCTCGTAGTGGGTGTCATCGGGGCTCCCAACACCCGTGGCCGCTCCCTTGACGACATCACCAAAGAAAGATATGGAGACAACTATTGAAGGAAATAAAATAACTATGAAGAGTATTTTAGAAGGCCGCCCACAGTTGAAGGCCGTTATTGATCAGATTGCCGAGGTGACGGGCTACCTCTGGCAGAAAGGATGGGCAGAGCGTAATGGCGGTAACATCACCGTCAACGTCACTGAGTATATGGACAACGAGTGCAAGCAGCTGCCTGCCATCTCGGAAGTGAAGCAGATAGGACTCACGCTGCCCCAGCTGAAAGGCAAGTATTTCTATTGCAAGGGAACCGGCAAGCGCATGCGCGACCTCGCCCGCGAGCCGATGCAGAACGGCAGCATCATCCGCATCTGCGACGACTGCGCCTCCTACGTGGTCATTGCCGATGTCAACGTGGTACCCACCTCCGAGCTGCCCACCCATCTGGCCCTGCAGAACTACCTGTTGGAGACGGGCTCGTGCTATAAGGCCACGCTCCACACTCATCCCATCGAACTGGTGGCAATGAGCCACATCCAGCGCTTTCTGAAGGGCGACGAGATGACGCGCGTGCTCTGGTCGATGATTCCCGAGACCCTGGCCTTTGCTCCGCTTGGCATCGGCATCGTACCCTACGCCCTGCCGTCATCGGTGGCTCTGGCCGAGGCTACCCTCGAACAAATCAAGACCCACGACGTGGTGATGTGGGAGAAGCATGGCACCGTAGCCGTTGGTCAGGACATCATGGATGCCTTCGACCAGACCGATGTGCTCTGTAAGGCTGCCAACATCTACATGTGCGCCCGCTCGATGGGCAGCGAGCCCGATGGCATGACCGAGGAGCAGATGAAGGAAGTTCAGGACGTGTTCCAGTTGCCAAAGAAACGTCCTTGTTGAACGGCTATAGCTGGATGCTCTCAATGCGGAGCTTTATCAAACCTGCAGGCACACGGACCTCTACCGTGTCGCCTGCTTTTTTATTGAGCAGGGCTTGGGCGATGGGTGACTTGATAGAAATCTTTCCTTCCCTCAAATCGGCCTCATGTGGATTGACGATGGTATAGGTCATCCTGCTGTTGGTCTTCAAGTTGGTCATCTCCACCTTGCTCAGTAATTGCACACAGTCTGTACCCAGTCGAGACATATCGATGACTCGGGCATTCTCGAGCACACGCTGTTTGAAGCGGATTCTACCCAGCAACCGGCCCTGCTCGCGCTTGGCTGCATGGTATTCGAAGTTTTCGCTCAAGTCGCCTTTGTCGCGTGCTTCAGCAATAGCCTCTCTGACTGCGGGCAGGTCGACCGTCTCCAACTGGCGTAGTTCGGCTACAAGCTTGTCGTAGCCCTCTTGTGACATATATTCCATTTCTCGATTCTTTGTTCTATTTAGGTTTGCTGCTTTGTCATTCTTGCAAAAGCTGTGCAAAGGTACGCTTATTTTGGCAATAAAACAAGGAAGATGATTGTATTTTCTTTCTTTTCTTTTGCACTTCTCTCGTTTTTTCGTAATTTTGCGCCATGAAGACAGCGATTATAGGTGGTGGAGCGGCTGGTTTTTTCTTGGCCGTCAACCTTAAGGAGATGCTACCGGAGATGGAGGTCGACATTTTCGAGCGCAGCCAGCGTGTGCTGGCCAAAGTCGCCGTGAGTGGTGGCGGGCGATGCAACTGTACAAACTCATTTCGCAGCGTCAGGGATTTGTCTGCCGTCTATCCTCGTGGACATCGGCTGATGAAGCGCTTGTTCAATGTGTTCAGTCCTCAGAATGCTTACCGCTGGTTCGAGAGTCATGGCGTGGAGCTTGTCATACAGGACGACGAGTGTGTGTTTCCCCAGGCGCAGAGTTCGCAGGCTATCATAGATTGTTTCCTCTCTCTGGCACATCGTTACCATGTTCGTATCTTAAAGGGCAGGAAAGTGCAGTCCATGGCTGATGTATCCGACTATGATTTCGTGGCTGTTACTACTGGGGGGTCTCCCAGCGGGGCAGGACTGAGGTGGCTGTCTGACCTTGGGCATCATATAGAGTCGCCCGTGCCTTCGCTCTTCTCTCTGCGTATCGACGATTCTGGATTGTCATCTCTCCAGGGTATCGTGGTCAGCAATGCCATAGTTCATATTCCTGGCACGAAGTTGCGTGCTGCTGGGCCGTTGCTCATCACCCATTGGGGTGTCAGCGGCCCTGCCATATTGAAACTCTCCAGCTATGCAGCGCGTTATCTGGCAGTCAATGGCTACCAGGCCGCTTTGTCTGTTAACTGGGTAGCATTGAGTGAACAGGAAACCCAGACGGCACTTTATGACATGATAGTACGGCAGCCGCAGAAGCAGCTCTCTACCTACAACCCCTTCGGACTGTCACAACGTCTGTGGACTATCCTCTTGCACAGGGCTTTAGAGCTACGCTCACAGCTACGCTGGGTGGATGTCGGCAAAAAGAACATCAACCGTTTGGTCAATGTCCTTGTTAACGATACCTGTCAGATTGCAGGCCGCGCACCTTTCCATGACGAATTCGTCACTTGTGGCGGGGTGTCGCTGAAATCCGTGAACCCTTCAACCTTGGAAAGCCGACAAGTGCCACATCTCTATTTTGCGGGCGAGGTGCTCGATGTGGATGGCATCACGGGAGGCTTTAATTTTCAGGCAGCCTGGACTACGGCTTACACCGTAGCCCGTGCCATCCAGTCTGCGGCTACTCTTTAGTGCGGCTCAGCGTGTTCTGGCGCAGTGCCTCCACGTAGTTGCTGATCTTATACAACTCCCTGGGGATGCGAATGCTCTGTGGGCAGTGGGGCGTACACTGTCCACATTGTATGCAGTGGTCGGCCTGTCGCAGCCGAGGAACCGAACGGTCCAGCCCGATGAGGTAATTGCGGCGCAGCGTCTTGTAGTTCTCGTCAGTACGGTCGGTAGGCAGCAAGCCCTCATTCTTGCACTTGTTATAATGTACGAAGATGGCAGGGATGTCAATGCCGTAGGGGCAAGGCATACAGTACTTACAGTCGTTGCAGGGAATATTCTCCAGACCAACGATTCGCTCTGCAACCTGCTCGTCAAGGTAACGCATCTCCGACTTCTTAAGCGGAACCAGCGGACAATACGACAACAGGTTGTCCTTGAGATGCTCCATATAGGTCATGCCTGAGAGCACCGTGAGCACGCCCTCTGGTGTGCCGGCGTAGCGGAAAGCCCATGAGGCTACGCTGCGCTCCGGATTGCGTCGCTTCAGCTCAGTGGCCATAAACTGTGGCAGATTGGCCAGACGGCCGCCCAGCAGGGGCTCCATGATGACAGCTGGAATGTTCAGCTTGTGCAGTTCGTCATACAGATAGCTGGCATCCACATTGCTGCTGTTAATTTCGTTGGCGAAACTCCAGTCCAGGTAGTTCAGCTCAATCTGCACGAAGTCCCAGTGGTACTTGTCGTGCATGGCCAGTATCTCGTCGAACACAGATTTCAGTCCGTGGAAAGAGAATCCGAGGTTGCGTATACGACCGGCCTTGCGCTCCTCCATCAGGAAGTCCATCATTCCGTTGTCAACGTATCGGCGGTTGAACTCTTCCGTGCTGCCGCCAACAGCGTGCAGCAGGTAGTAGTCGATATAGTCTACCTGCAGTTGCTTCATCGAGTTCTTATACATGCCGATGCTGCCCTCGCGCGAATGGAAGGCGGGGTTGAAGTTCGACAGCTTGGTGGCGATGAAATATTCTGAGCGCTTGTGGCGGCTGAGGGCGATGCCTGTGCAGGCCTCCGACTTGCCCTGGCAGTAGACGGGCGATGTGTCGAAGTAGTTGACACCGTGTTCGATGGCATAGTCCACCTGTCGGTTGATCATCTCCTGGTCGTAGTCGTCTTGGTTCTCCGTCTTCGATGGCAGACGCATCATGCCATAACCGAGCAGGGAAACCTTGTCACCCGACACAGGATTGGTACGGTAGGTCATCTTGCCTATGGGGGGCTCCACTTGTTTGGTGTATTCACTGACAGCCTTCGTCTCTGTCTTTGACTTGCAGCCGGTCATGACGGCAGCTGTAGCCACAGCTCCACCACCCAGCATTTTCAGGAACGAACGGCGTGATATATCGTGCTTGCTCATAATGCTTAACTCTAAATTCTTAATTCTATATTTCTTTATGCACCTCGTGTCCTTCTACGTAGATGGCAGAGAACGGACGTGCGGGACACAGGTTTTCGCACGCGCCGCATCCTATGCATCGCGCCTCGTTGACGACAGGGATCATTGCCGACTCCTCGTCGTCGGGGTCAGAGAACACCATCTCGATGGCTCCCGTCGGACAGTGGCGTGCACAGTTGCCACACGACACACCGTCGGTCAGCGGGATGCAGTTTTTCTTGACCCATACCGCGTGACCTATCTGCGTCGAGGCTTTCACTTCTACTGCTATGGGCTTGATGGCTCCTGCCGGGCATACCTCCGAGCAGCGGTTGCACTCCGGGCGGCAATAGCCGCGCTCGTATGACATCACGGGCTGCATCAGGTGCCAGATGTCGTCAGAGGGTCGTAGCACCTGGTTGGGACATTCCGAGATACAGAGCTGGCATCCCGTGCAGCGGGTCTGCATGTTCTTCATCGACATCGATCCGGGAGGCGACAGCGGTGTCTGTCGCTCCGGGGCTACCTTGTCTTCGATTTCAGCCAGTCCGCCATCCATTACCTTGTCTTTCTGCTGCGCCATAGCCGTGCCGGCCAGCAGTGCCGATGAGAGAAGGAATGAGCGGCGCGAGCTGTCTTTAGGCTCACTGGTCTCACTAGTTTTACTAGGATTACTAGTGCTATTAGCTTTCCTTGCGTAGCTCAGTGCGCCATGCTTGCAGCTCTCTATGCAGTCGCCGCATACCACACAGCGGGTGCTGTCTACCGTGTGCGTCTTGAAGTCGATGCACGAGGCCTTGCAGTTCTTGGTACACATCGAGCAGTTCTTGCACTTTGCTTCGTCGAAGCGAATCTTCAGCCATGAGAACTTGGCGAAAACCGATAGAATGGTGCCTACCGGGCAGATGGTGTTACACCAGGTGCGTCCGTTCCTCCAGGCCAGCACGGCCAGCAGCACCAGCGTGACGGCGGCAATGCCGAGCGAGATGCCCGAGCGCAGCCACACCTCTGAGTGGTAGAACGCATAACTGTCGTAGTGCTCGGCAATGCTGGCCAGCACGTTGTTGCCCGCCACGTAGACGGGCTGCAGCAGGTTGGTGGCTATGCGCCCGAAGGCAGAATAGGGAGCCAGCAGCTGCACCAACGAGCCGACACCCAGCACCAGGGCGATGAGAAAGGCGGTGAAGACTCCACAGTGCAATGCCGTCAGGGCCTTCGAGTACGTGTAGCGATTCTTCTTGGCCCGCTTGCCCAGCCATCCGAAGATGTCCTGCATGATGCCCAGCGGGCAGATGACGGAGCAGTAGATGCGTCCGAAGACGAGCGTCAGCACTACGAGTGCCGCGATGACCACCACGTTGACGGCCAGCACAGCCTCCAATAGCTGTACTTTAGCCATCCATGCGAGGAAGGTGTGGGCGGTTCCCGTGAAGTCTAAGAAGAGCCATGTAATGCCTAAGATCATCACTGTAGCCAGAATGATTCTGATTTTCCTTAAAGTCATAAAGTCGTTATTTGTTTCGTTTAGTCAATTTTACAATCCAGATGCTCAGTTCGTAGAGCAGATAAATAGGTAGGGCCACGATGAAGAGCGTAAAGACATCGGTCGTGGGAGTGATGATGGCGGCAACGATGAGTATTGCCACAACAGCATGGCGGCGGTATTCGCTCATCCACTCGTCGGTCAGCAGTCCCATGCGGCCCATCAGCCCGCACACCACGGGCAGTTCGAAGACGATGCCCATCACCAGGCTCATGCCCAGCAGTGTGTCAATATACGATTGCAGTGTCAGCATGTTGGCTACATCGGGACTCACCTGATAGGTACCCAGGAAACGCACCGTCAGTGGGAACACTACGAAGTAGTTGACCAGTGTACCCAGAAGAAACATTGCGTAGGCTGCCCCTACTATCCATACAGCATAGCGTTGCTCATTCTTGTAGAGAGCTGGCGACACAAAGCTGAACAGCTCGTATAGGATATAGGGCGAAGCCACCAGCAGTCCGGCATACATGGCGGTACGCATGTGAATCATGAACTGCTCGGTCAGTCCAGTGTTCATCAGATGTAGCTTAAAAGGTGCTGCGTCCAGCAACCTATAGGTCAGAAAGTCACTGCTTCGTGGGGCCAGTACCACGCCGAACAGCTCGTCTTTCATCAAGAATGCTGCAACGGCGAACACCACTATAGCCGCAGCGATACGTATCAATACCGAACGCAATACGTCCAGATGGTCCCAGAATGTCTGTGGCTCATTCATTCTTTACGGGCTTGTTCTTGGTCTCGTCTTCCGTTGTGTTGTCATCGTCTGTACCCTTCATGCCGTCCTTGAAGCTTTTCACACCCTTGCCAAGACCACTCATCAGTTCGGGAATCTTCTTGCCCCCAAACAGCAACAGCACAATCAGGGTAATGACGATAATCTCCTGCATTCCTATTCCAAACATATCCTTTGATTTTTGTTTCTAGTTCCTTTATGGCAGCAAAGTTACGAAAAATCGTGTGATAAGCCAAATTTCTTTGTGTTTTTTTGACGTGCAGTAACTTCTCTGGGTAAAAGTAGGTTCGATTTTGCCAAATAGACAATATATTTCTGGACTGCACACAAAAAATATTTCCCCTGCACTCGAAAAAGTTTTTGAGTGCAGGGGAAATATTTGCTGAGTATTATATTACTTTCATTATCTGCGTCCGCCGAAGGAACGTCCTCCGCCCATGCTCCGTCCACCACCGCTGTGGCCTCCTCCGCTGAAGCTTCCACCACCGCGTGTACCGCCTCCGCCAAAGCTTCCGCTGCTACCGAAGGACCGGCCTCCGCTGCCATAGGAGCTGCTGCGCCCACCTCCGCTGAAGCCTCCGCTGCTGTGGCTTCTGCCGCTAAAGCTTCCGCTGCCATAGGAGCTGCTGCGCCCGCCTCCACTGAAGCTTCCGCTGCTCTGGCTTCTGCCGCTAAAGCTTCCGCTGCCATAGGAGCTGCTGCGCCCGCCTCCGCTAAAGCTTCCGCTGCCATAAGAGCTGCTGCGCCCGCCTCCGTTGAAACTGCCGCTGCTGTGGCTTCTGCCGCTAAAGCTTCCGCTGCCGTAGTTGCCCGAGGTGCTGCCCGAGGGACGGCTACCGAAGGTGCGACCGCTGTTGTATGTGGTGCGACGTCCGCTGCTGCCTATGCCGGTTCGTCCGTGAACGGTGGTGCGGGTCGAGCTGATGCGGTAGCCGCCACCGTATGTGACGTGATGTCTGCTACTGTGGTGAACGCTGCGGAAGTCACCGCGGTTCCAACGGTCGAGCATTCCGAAGTGGCTTCGTCCTACGGGACGGAAGTGTTCGCGACGGCTGTGGTACCATCCGCGTCCGCCAACGACATGCCAAGCGTGTCCGCCTCTGTAGCTGGCGTAGAACGCCGGGCGTCCGAAGTAGAAATAGTCGCGGTGTGGATAGCGGGCGTATACGGCAAAGTGCCAGTAGCCGGCATCCCAGTAGAGTGGGCGGTAGAAATAGGTGGCGGCACAGAAAGCCTGCCACTGCCAGTCGAGCAGGATATAGCTCATGTCGAGATTGCGACGCTCCCAATAGGTGGCGTAGACATCGTCGTAGCTGGTCACGCCCATCAGGTAGTCGAGGTTAATCTCGTAGGCAGCCTCATACTGCTCGTCGGTGAGATTAAGCTCATAGGCCATCTTGTCGGTCAGGAACAGAGCCTCGTTGCGAGCCTGCTCGTAGCTCATTGCCTTGCCCGTTGCTGCTATCGTCAGCAATGCTATCAGGGTCATCATCAACTTCTTCATTGTTTTTATCTTTTAAGCGTTATACATACTTTTTTATCTGTTCACGCTGCAAAATTACGAAGAATATGATGGAAAAGAAAAGGAATTCCCCTAAACCCAGTGGGGGAAATCCCTATAGATGACAGATGAGAGATGTCTCACCTCTTGCTTCTTACCATTTAGTGAAGACCCATTGTCGGCCGTCCTTGCTCAGCAGCAGACGGTCGGAGTCGAGCTGGTCTATCTTCAGGCGGATGTCGGTGAAGGGCTTGAAGCCGAAGTCCTGTTCTATCAGCAAGGTGTCGGAGGGCAGGCTTTCGGTGGATACACACTGTATGAAGATACTGTCGCCCCGATGCTGGAAGTTGCCATATACGTTGCACTGGTCAACTATTTGCAGTCGTGTGACCGCTCCTGAGAAGCTGATATATTGGTCGTCGGCTCCGTTGAGTCGCCACTGTCCGAAGAGGTCGCCAGCCTCGCTCCCTTCCTGACAGGAAAATAGAAGCAGGAGGGAAGTGGCAAGAAGTAAGAGACGGGTATGTCTATAGAATTTTTCCATGATAGCCTATTCTAAAGTTGAAAGTGGTACAATTGCCGAATGTGTTGCCTCGGTCGAAGGCGAAGGCAGCTGAGAACTGCCAGGGTCCAAGCTGATAGTTGCCCTGCAGGAGCGCGTCGAAAGAGTGGCTCTTTCGGGTGAGCGGATGCGTATAGGTGCCCAGTCCCTCGCGGTAGGAGCCTTTGACAAGATAGGACAGCCGTGGGGTCAGCTCGCCGTTGACGGCCAGGTGCCAAGCGCGGACGCGGTTGTCGCGGAACGAGGTGTAGCCATCCTTATTATATATAGGTGAGGTGATGAACCCGATGCCGGGTGTCATACCGTAATGGGAATAGCCGTCGTAGAACCTGTGATAGTAATAGTCGTCATTGCCCACAACCAGATCAGTAATCTGACTGCGAATGGGCTCTGGATAGTCACCGCTGTCCCAATGTAATGGTCCGCCCTGATTGGTGCTCTGGAAGTATTCGAACACGGCCCCGCGCACATACTGACGGCCAGGGGTCTTGTTGGAGTATTGCAATCCCCAAAGTCCGTCCCATCCGTTGCCTTTACGCATACCAGACCCGTCTTCGAAAGGATTGTCGAGATAGGCTTGCACCTGGTGGTACTTGTTGATGTTCCAGCCAGCCTGGAAGGTGAGCACTCCCAGATGGTTGCCGTAGACCCAGTCTTCCATTGCATTGTGCTCCTGGTATTTGCTGTCGCCCACAGGCAGGATGACTTTCCAGAAGGCTTTCAGGTTGGTGGGCTTGCTCTTGGCGGTCAGCACACCGTCGACATAGCTGTAGTTGGTGCCGCCAAACTGTGCCACATGCTCAATGCCGGCCGTCACAAAGAAACGCTTTGTGGGGTTAGAGCGGATGTAGAGGTGCTTCTGGTGATAGTAGATTCCGGTGGCATACTGTTGGTTGATGTGGTCGGCCTCGGTCTGATGGAACCTGTCCTCGCGATAGCCGCTGTCCAAGTACTTGCCGTAGCCGAAGTCGACGTTAATCTGCACCCACCTCTTGGTGAAGGGAACGTCCCAGAACCCGTTGGTTCCAAAGTGTACCTGAGGAACAGGCTTGGCATTGGTGCCTTTTACAAACGAGCCTACTGAGAGCAGGTTGTCGCGTATCACCTGAGGCTGCTCGCGACTGCCCACTTCGAGAAAGAAGTGCTTCCAGCTCAGGTTGACGTAGCATTGCTGCAGATACGCCTTGTGGTCGGCATGTACGGAGGCCAGGGCGTCGACGGCTCCCGACAGCTTCCAGTCCTTGCTGAAAGTATGCTCCACACGGACTGCTCCGCGCAGATAGGCGGTATTGGGTCGGGTGGCCAGCACGTGATGGCGGTTGGCCGTAAGCTGGTAGGCGGTGTAGTCGCCGCTGCCCACGCTGACCTCCGTGCCCAGGTCGTAGGTGATGTGCGTAGCCAAAGTGTCCTGAGCTTGTACAAGAGAAGGAAACTGCAAGAAGCAAGCGCAGAATAGGGTATATTTATAATTCATACTGGAATTAGAATTTCTTGCCAAAAGAAATATTCAAGAAAGTAAGACCAATGATTTTAAGGTCCAGCCACCAAGAGCGATTTTTCAGATATTCCAGGTCCATTTCCAGTCGTTTCAGCATCTTCTCCATGCTGTCAGTATAGCCATTGTAGATGGTGGCCATGGAAGTAATACCTGGGCGAATCTGGTATAGGAATTCGTAGCGTGGGTCATGCTCCATGATTTGTTGGATATAGAATTTGCGTTCTGGGCGTGGCCCTACAAATGACATGTCGCCTTTCAGCACATTCCAGAATTGCGGCAGCTCGTCCAGATGGTGGTCACGCAGAAACTTTCCAGTTTTTGTGATGCGTTCATCCGATTCAGTATTCCTCAACTGCGGACCGTCGCTTTCTGCGTCTACTCGCATACTGCGGAATTTATAGATGAAGAAAGGTCGCCCAAATCGCCCTATGCGTACTTGCTTATAGATAACAGGCCCGTCATGGTCTCTCTTAATGGCAATGTAGCAGATTAGGAAAAGCGGTGAGAAGATGATAAGGCAAAATAGTGCTGCAAAGAAATCAAACCATCGTTTGACCTCTCTTTCAAAAGCATTCATTTTGTCATATATGTAGAATTTATCGTAGTTTTGTTCCATTGGCATATCTTTGCGCGTTTGTATTAAAACGCTCACGATCGTCTTTTATTGTATTTTCCGATGATAATTCTTCGCTTTATTGAAAACGGTTAATCTGTTGGACGATTTCTTGCATTTCTTGTATTGTCGATACCGGGCTGATGGGCAGGCTCAGCTCCTCGCGGTGAATCTGTTCGGTGATGGGCAGGCTGAGTCCGCGCCACTCTTGATAGCACGACTGCTGGTGAGGTGGGATGGGGTAGTGTACCATCGTCTCAATACCCTGCTGCCTCAGATGCTGCTGCAGCTGGTCGCGCCGGGAGCATAGTATGGGAAAGATGTGGTAGACGTGCTGGCCGTTTGCCGACTTTCGTGGCAGTCTGACGAGCGGGTTGTCCAGGCGGTCGTAGTAATACTGGGCTATCTGCTGTCGCCGCTGGTTGTCGCTGTCCAAATGGCGCAGCTTCACATCCAGCACGGCAGCCTGAATCTCATCCATCCGGCTGTTGCGACCCTTGTACTCAAACACGTACTTCTTGGCAGAACCGTAGTTGGCCAATGCGCGGATGCAGTCTGCCAGCTCTTTGTCGTCGGTGGTCACGGCTCCCGCGTCGCCTAGAGCCCCCAGGTTCTTGGTGGGGTAGAAGCTGTGGCCCGCCGCATCGCCCAGCGAACCCGTACGTATTCCGCTATCCTTCTCAGCTCTTTCCTCTGGCTTCTCATCTCCTGCCCCTATATATCTGCACCCGTGGGCCTGGGCATTGTCCTCCACCAGCTTCAGTTTGTATTTCTTGCACAGTTGTCCGATGCGCTCGGTAAAGGCACAGCGGCCATACAGATGGACAATCATGATGGAACGGGTGCGTGGAGTAATATGCTGCTCGATGAGGCTGTCGTCAATCTCCAGCGTGTCGATGTCGGGCTCTACCAGCACGGGCTTCAGCCCGTTCTCCGTGATGGCCAGTATGGAGGCGATATAGGTGTTGGCAGGCACGATGACCTCGTCGCCCGCCTGCATCACTCCCATCTCGATATAGGCGCGATAGATGAGCGTCAGCGCGTCGAGTCCGTTGCCCACACCCACGCAGTATTTTGTCCCGATGTATCCGGCATAGTGTTCCTCGAACGCGGCATTCGCCTCGCCCTGCAGATACCAGCCCGAGCTGACAACCCTCCGGACTGCCTGCTCTATCTCGTCAACATACTGCTGGTTCACGCGTTTCAGGTCTAAAAACTTTATCATGGCTGCAAAGGTACGATTAAACGAGGAAAATGCAAAGGAAAAGCGCTTTTTTCTTCTCATTTGGACGACTTGGAATCCTCAGTGCATCCAGTTTGAAGGATGTTTTTTCTGAGTTAACTCAAGTCTTCAGATGAGCTAACTCGCAAAAAGTTTTGAGCTAGCTCGTGAACCCGTCTGAGTTAACTCAACTTTTTGCTGGCGATAATTTATCTAAAGAATATTTTTTTTCTAATTAATTATTTGTACCTTTGCAGGCAGATTATGAAAATACTGCATTTAGGTAAGTTCTATCCCGTTGGTGGCGGCGTGGAGAAAGTCATGCTGGATATTGTTAAAGGCTTGTCGGAGAGAGACATTGCTTGTGATATGTTGTGCGCCAATGTAGGGAAAGGCAGTAGGGAAATCGTTTTGACTCCTCAGAACCGCATAATCTGTACCCGGACACTTCTGAAGAAATATGCTACGATGATATCGCCGCAGATGATTACGACATTGAGAAGGATTGCGGCATCGTATGATATCGTGCATGTTCACCATCCTGATCCGATGGCCGCTCTCAGTCTATGGCTGTCGGGATACAAAGGTAGGGTAGTGCTACACTGGCATAGCGACATTGTCAAGCAAAAGAAGCTGCTGGGCCTCTATCTGCCCCTGCAGAGCTGGCTCATACGCAGAGCCGACTTGATTGTGGGTACCACTTCTGTCTACATCGCAGCATCAAGATACCTGACAGAGGTGCAGCACAAATGTACTCATCTGCTTATTGGCATACCTCCAGTAGTGCCAAAGGCCGATGCCGTGGAGCTAATCCGCCGTCGATATGCTCATAAGAAGATTGTTTTCTCTCTTGGAAGGTTGGTGCATTACAAGGGTTACCGTTATCTCATAGATGCTGCCGGGCATCTGGACGACAGCTATGTGGTACTGATAGGCGGCTCAGGGCCCTTGCGCGATGAACTGCAGCAGCAGATAGACGACAATGGGTTGAACAATCGCGTCAGGTTGCTGGGATCTCTGACGGACGAAGAGTTGCCGGCATACTATGGCGCCTGCGATGTCTACTGTCTGAGTAGTATTATGAAGACAGAGGCCTTTGCCATTGTGCAGATTGAGGCGATGTCGTGTGGAAAGCCTGTCGTGTCTTGTAACATAGAAGGGTCTGGAGTACCCTGGGTCAATGCTGATGGTGAGTCGGGCCTGGTGGTCGAGGTAGAGGACGGGCAGGCACTGGCAGATGCCATTCGTCGTATTATGGACCGTCCTGACTTCTACGAGCAACTCTCCGCAGGCGCACTCAACCGCTATCAGAAGTTTTTTACCAAGGAAAAGATGATAGACCGCTGCGTTGAGCTCTATCAGCAGTTACTCCGCCGGGCTTAAAGTCTTTTCTATAAGCCGGATGGCTGTTTCTGCCGTCTTCATGAAATTGTATTTGTTCTCTACCCAGTCGTCAACGTTGCAGTCGCCCGAAGGAATATGCATCAGCTTTTCTGCCAAGTCATCGCTGTCGCCACAATGGAAGAAGATGGCGGGAGTGCCTTGGTAGATTTCCCGATGCGTGGGGATGTCGGAAACTATAGCGGGTGTCCCAAGATACATTGCTTCCAATGGCGGGATGCCAAAACCTTCATAGTGTGAAGGGGATACTAAGGCCCGAGCTCCCGACAGCAGTTGGAAGAGCCGGAAGTTGTCTGCATCGGTGACAAACTCGATGTCATCATCGTGTTGCTCCATCAGTCGCAGCACGTCTGCATCCATTGTACGGGCATCTTTGCGCCCTATAATCAGAAGCCTGCAGTCAAAACGCCCCGTAGCCCGTGCTTTGTGGTAGGCTTCTGTCAGGTCCTTGATGCCTTTGTATATCTTCAGGTTGCCAAGATATACGATGTAGTTGCCTTTCTGTTCCTTGCATCCGTATTCCTGCCGGTATTGTTTCAACTCTTGTCCGATGCCGTTGTACACTACTTGTACGTCACCCCGAAGCAGAAGAGTTCCTGCAGTGTGAAACTCTAAACAATGGAGCTATGCGATACACCTCTATGCCGTTGACGGTGTCCATGCGCGTGATGCCGTCTTGACTGAAGCATACCACATAGTTGTCAAAGGAACTCAGCCCCTCGGCCATATATTTCGTAACCGTCTCAATGCCGCCCTCCACAGGGGAATAGTATTTTGCAATCTGGAGTATCGTTTTTTTCATGAAGAATCTGTTATTACTTATAACACCTTTTTACTTTGAATATTGTTGAGATACACGGTCTGTTTGTTATATATGAAAGGGTCAACCCAGAAATTTACAGATTATTTGTTGTGCTTTTTGTGCTAAATAGATTTCCCATAGAGGATATTTCATATATTTGTGGTAGTAGATTATGTCGGAGTCGCGAATGATTTGATTCACGAAATTATAATGGCGCTTGGATTCCTTGTAGCTACTTTGACCTCCAAGGTGGGTTACGCTTACAGATGCTTCATAGTAGCTACGTTTACCGATGGCTTTCATGCGTTCAGCCAATATTTCTTCTTCGCGATATAGGAAAGTACTATTGTCCATCATGCCTACACGTATGTAATCGGAAAGTTCAACCATAAAGAAACACCCAACAAGCGTGTTATAAAAGCCGCTAACTAATTGTTTCGTTTGTTTCTCGCTTCTTTTTTTTAGAAGATTTGGAACCCAGCGCATGCTAATGGGATAGATGGTATAAAGCATATAGCGTTTCCATAATGACCAATAAGGAAAGGGTCCTTGGGCGTTTCCGCCTGGCTTTAATATCTTTGGGGCAAAGCATCCTATTGAGTTGTCGTTTGCCCGTCGGTTGATGAGATGAGATATTACATCGGTATCATTGATGATGATATCGTCGTTGGAAAATAAAATATACTTAGAATGAATAAAGCGTTCAACAAAAAAAGCACCTTGATTGTTCCCTCGGGCAAAGCCTTGATTATCCTCGTTGTACAAGATGATAACTTTGGAACCGTTATATTCGTTTCCTGTCGAAATCTCGGAATTTGGAATCGATGTATGTAAGTTATCGTTTGATTCCTTTGTTGCTTCATTGTTTACGATGACAATGTGATCAACCTCAGGACACTTGTTAAGTTCCTGGTTGACATATTTGCATGTCATTTCTTCGTTTCTATAGCTTACTATAATGGCAGAGACCAAACTCATAGAATGTTAATCCTTTAAAATTTTGGAGTAAACATTTGTAACGATGTCTAATGTGATGCTTTTCCACGAATTGTTGCCCGTTTCAAAGTCGGAATGGATATTTTTTGCAAATTCTTCTACAAGTTTTGGATTTTCCAGCAAGTAGTTAATTCCTTTGCGGAGAGAGTCGGTATCGTTGGGGGACACAATTTTTCCGTATCTGCCGTCAATGACCTCATTAGGTAGATTCCCTACGTTGGTACAAATCATGGGCTTGTCAAGGGCGATGGCTGATTTTGTAACACCACTTTGCGTCGCAGATTTATAGGGCAGTATGACAAATAGACTATTTACTATGAGCGTAGCAAGTTCACCATTCTCTATGTATCTGTTCAGGACAATGATATCGTCATCGTGGGTGTTATGCAGAACGTTGCCTTCAATGTCTTTTCCAGCTATCACTAATTTTACTTGATGATTCTTGCAATTTGACATTTTAAAGGCTTTGATAAGAATGTCAATACCTTTATATGGTCTGATGGTTCCAAAAAACAGTATGTATTTGCCGTATTTATTACGTTCGATAGGATAGCCTCTCAGGTATGTATAGGGGCCAAGTTTTGAAAAAAATATTTGATGGGTGTTAGGATTCAGATTTTTTTCCAAAAGATTGGCGTCTACGTGTGATAGCAATAGGATATTGTTGAAATGCTTTAGCGTAAGACTGCGGCAAATTCTATCATACCAATAATGTGTAAAAGAAGGCTTGTCGTGAGGGACTATGTCATGGATGGTAACTATTTTTTTGATATTTTTGGAAATATGTTTGGTCAGCAATACTTGTAAAAGTCCATACATGGTTATGTGCAGAATATCTGGTTGATATTCATTGATAACCTCGGCGACTTTCTTGGCCAGAATTGATGAAGTTTTATAATTGGAGCCTTTTGGATTGTTTACGATGGACCAATGCTCAAGTGTTAGCATGTTGGTATATTTTTCCATGCCAGGATATTGGGTAGCAGGTATTACACCCAATTCGTCAAGCTGACTTTCCAGACTGATAGCTCCTGACTTTTTCGTCTTAGGCAATATTAACATCAATACCTTTACATCGACAAGCTTTTCAAGCTCGGCAACATAAGAAATCTCTAAATCAGAGAATGGAATATTTGTGAAATATAATACTTTCATATTTGCTTATTATCTTAACCAAGGTCTGTAATATAGCTCATATGTTAACGGGTTATTCCGTAGACCTATTCGCTTGGCAGGCACTCCTCCCCAAATCTCATTGGCGGGAATGTCTTTTGTTACGATAGCGCCAGCTGCAATAATAGCCCCTCGTCCTATTTTAACTCCTGGAAGAATTTGGGCGCGGCATCCCACCCATACATGGTCTTCTATGACCACTGGAGCAGATGTCGTTTGATGAGAAATTGAAGATACATCGTGTTCTAGTGTCCATATCATAGCCTCCGCAGCAATGTCAACATTGTCGCCAATGGTCAGTGTGGAGCCTCTTCCGTCAAGAAATACTCTTTGATTGATAATGACATGATTGCCGATGAATATGTTTTTAGGATTCCACAATTCTACGTGACGGAGTACTGATGAACTTGAACCGAAGTGGCCGGAAAAAATACGCATGAAAAGAATCCTAACCCAATGGAAATGTGACCACATAACTATGTCCGTGAGTAGCTGTCGAACTCCCTCTTTAATAGACCATATTTCGTATCGGATATTCATATTGGTTTGTTTTAATAGATTTTTTATTGTTCGCCGTAACGATTGTGGATATATAATCGCTCCTCGTATGACTTAGCACCGAAAAGAACATTATCATATTGGCTTGTTATGACATTGGTATGACCTATCATTTTAAGCATGCAATAGAAGAAAAGAAAACCAACGAAGAGCCTTCTGTTGTTTTCTATCGAATAACACTTAATAATATCTCGCCACAATATCCAATAGGCGAAAATGAACAAGTAAGACATTCGCAAACTGGCTTCCTTGAACTCGCTGAAATAAAAAGTCAACACGAAGTAGATGATGAAAGAGTTGATGAAAATAGCATTGTTTTTTCTCACCTCCACCAGTTTGTCATAATAGCAGAAGACAAGAAAACAAGAAAAAAGACGTTCCAAATATCCTATTGAAATACCGCTAGCTACATCCATAGTTCCAGAAGTATATGCTTTAAGCATATCTGAAAGTCGTCCACTGTCTGTGCCTATGAAAATGGACATTATTTTCAGAAAAATAGAAGTGTGTGTGAGGAAAATGTAATTGCCTAAGAGAAAAATGCCTACAAAAATCCATTTATTGATTCTTTTGTGGAGAAAGAAGTAGGTTGGTAGGTACATTAAGGCTGATAGATGAAATGTGATTGCAAGAATACATAATAGGAAAAATTGGATGGGTTTGCGTTCGTCAATGTATTTAATTGCGTTAATAAAAATCATAATGGCGATGGTGTTTCGCATTAGATTTGTACTCATGATGATACCTCCGAAACAGAGATACAGAATAGCCGCAAAAGGGAAATTGTCAAATTTCTGCTGTTTAAAGAAATTAAATAGTAAGGCAGTGCTTATAGCAGTGCATACAAAATTGAAAAAATAATAGTTGTCGAAGATGCTCTTGCATGTAGCCATTAAAAAAGTAAAACCAGGCTCGCATGTCCATTGTGAGTTTTTATACGTATAAACGTTATACCATACATTTTCAAAAGAGCATTTCTGGAATAGAGTATAGTATATCTGCCAGTCATCAAAGATAAATCCCCTAAATCCGAAAAATACGAGCATGACCGCAAAGCAGAAAAAAATAATCTTGCTTTGTGTATCTTTGTCTTCTGTCTGTTCATAATGCATGGACAGATAGAAGAGAAACAGCAGGAGTATCAGATATGGGATTGTGTAAATCATTTCTTATATTTCGCTTTCAGCTTATTGACAGCTTCTCTAAGATACATAATCCATAGGGCGCATAATATTGCTCCAAAAATCATGTAGCCAATAACCATAAGCGAGCGTGGAAAACTCGAGGCCTTTAATGGAATACTGGCTTCTTGTATGACAGAGAAAGCAGGCATTCTCTCTTGAAGTTTGGCACGTGCAACGTGGAGTTGCTTTGTCATTTGCTGATATACACCGTATTTTAGCTGCATATCATTCTCTAATTCTTCCAATTTCGATTGATATGAAGCCATTACAACATTTGTACTGGCATCAGCAGTGTTGGCATATTTGCGTCGTGCATTTTCATAATCCTGCTTGGCGTCGTTGAATAATGATTCATAATAATTCACATCTATGCGGGATTTTTTTGTCCTGTATTGGATGATGTACTGTTGAAGGCGGGAGAGAATGGTGTCAGCCATGATGGCAGAAACCACGGGGTCGTTGTCCTCAAAGGAGATAGAGATTACACTGGTTTTCTTGTCAACGATACAGGAAACCCGCGAACGAAAGAGCGTACAAACATTAGACTGTTCTTTCGTTAGGCAGAAGGGGTCTATTTCTTTAGAACTTGTTCCACCGTCTTTTTCAAATAGTTGAGAAATCCAAATCGTAGGCCAAGACCAGAAAGGGACTTTAATATCTTCTATAATGTGATTGTAGTATGTTTTTTCTGTGCTGTCCTTTAATCGAACTTTAACATTGAATAAATTTATGATAAAGCGTGATGAGGCAATAACATCTGGATAAATTTCAGGATAGATAGCGTCGATACTTGAATTATTAGAGTTAAAATTCACGCCAACCATTGATGCCAGATCACTCAAGTTATCCAACATACCTCCTGCTCCTGATACTTCAGGTGCCAAAAGGACGTTTGTCGTGTATGACTTGGGCGTGTTTAAAGCAATCACTACGCCAACCACAGCCGAAACTCCTACAAACTTCAATAGCAGTTTCCATTCCGTAAGTACCCGCTTGACGATGCCTATGATGTCAATTTCAAGACTTTTCTTTTTGTTTTCTTCCATATAATTTAAGTAAATATCCCTTTAATGAGGGACTGAGTTGTTATTTTGATGAAATGAATGAATTTCCTTAGATTAAACCTTCTTTCGGAGGTAATGAGGTAGTTGTACCAAAAACTCCGGATGGTATGGTCAGAGATGCCTTCCTTTAGGAAAGACTGTATTTCCAAATTTAATTTGTAAAATCTGAAACCTTGTTTGTAAAGACGATGAATGAGTTCCCAGTCTAGTGCATATCCCAGTTGATTGTGCTTGCTGAGGTCGAACTTGTTGGCCTTGTGGACCTTTGCTCTTACGAATGAGGAACCGTGTCTATAGGCAGGCACTAAATCCATGATACCAGGATTGGCATAGGCTTCGATGTGACGGGATTTTCCGTGGCGGATTTCCCGTGAATTACCATAGATGATATCAGCCTCTATTTTATGGCTTAGTTCCATGCAACGCTGTAGTACGTTCTTATTTGCAAACAAGTCGCCACTATTCAGAAAGTTTATCCAGTCACCGGTTGCATGCTCAATCCCTTTGTTCATTGCGTCATAAATACCTGCATCTGTCTCCGAACACCAAAAAGCAAGTTGGTCTCCATATTCACGGATAATGTCAACAGTGCCGTCAGTACTTCCACCGTCTATGACAATGTATTCCTTTTCTTCCCACGTTTGTGAAAAGAAACTCTCCATGGTTTCCCTGATATGTGTTACATCATTGAATACAACTGTAATGACACTAATCTTATTGCCTATTTTTTCCATATTCCCGTGGCTTTTTGACAAATTATTAGTCTACACTGATAAAGGTGTATAAGGCTCATTATAGCATAGCATATAGCCATACTAAGCACAATGCCTTCAATTCCCCATATACGACCGTAAATAACGATTGCTATTAGGTATGCAACAGTACAAAATATAGATGTAAGAATTTGCACCCGTATTGTGTTTAAACCATTAAGGAGGTAGGTAACACAGTTGTTCAGGTTAAAGAATGTGATGAAGGTTAGCACGGCTGCTGATACAGAAAGAGGAATCGTAACTGAGCGTCCAATCCAAAAAAGGTAAAAAATATTACATATCGAAAGCATGATAAGTCCGGCAAAAACTGTTAACCCCCAAAAAAATAATGTTTTGCTGAAAGTCTGACGAATCCATGTCCAGTCATTTTTGACGTATGCATCAGTATAAGCATTCCATATCGGTGCAATTATAATTGTATACCCTATAATCAAAAGGTTAAAGAACTTATATGCAATGTTGTATGTTGTTACTGCTTCTGGCCCTTGATAATGGGAAATAAAGAAGTTTGACCCACCAAAAATAATCAGGCAACTGGTTATCTGTATGATAAAGAAACCAGAACCTTTCATAATAATGTTTTTACTAAAATCAATGTCGATGCATTTTAAGGATGGTCTAAAGGCTGGATATTTTGTAAAGAGGGGAAGTCCTCCTAAAAGGAAAACTAGAACAGGAATGCCCATAAAGGTGGTGACAACGTAAATGAGATTGCCTGTGGTAGTTTTTGATAGAATGAATATTGTAATTAGTGCTAATACAGAACCTCCAACTGTTAGGAGGTCATTGATTGCATATTTCTGCATAGCGACATAGATGAATCCGATATTTTTGGCTACAAATTGAATGAGCGTCAGTATAAGTGCGGATAATATCACAGTCTGTAGAGTACTATTATTGATATTTGAGGTATTGAGTATCTGGCAAAAATCAAGGTTCTTGATTAAAAGGGCTGATATGAGTCCAATAATAAATGCCCCCAAAAACAGCATGGCAAAAGCTGAACTTATATATGCTCGTGCTGCTTTATAGTCATTGATAGATATTGCCGCTGTAAGATAGTTGCGCATACCATTGCCTAGTCCAATATCAAAAGTGTAGATCCAAAAAGCCATAGACGAGATCGCCATCCATAGACCGTACGGTTCTTTGTCCAAATAATCAAGTGTTACAGGAACAACTAAAAAGGAAGTACAAAGACTAACAGCTTTTAATACGCCAGAGAATATAATGTTATTGCGTAACATTGTATTTCTGTTGTTAAGCTTAATCTTTTTTTCTTCCATACTTTCTCTTTATTTCTTCAACAGGTTTGTTACCTTTTCTATTCTGCACTCATGTCTCTTGGTTTTGGGGTCGTAGTTAATGCCTACGAGGATAACCTGACCGTCGTATTGGGCAACTTTGCCTGTATACTCTTTCTTATGTATCTGGCTGATGGCAGCATTGGCCGAGTTGTCATACTTCGGCTCAAGCAGTATTTTGTTCAGGTGTTGCTCGAATGAGGCATCGCCTGTTATCTTCAAGTCTTCGAACAGGTGGCGTGAGTCGCATGACTGGTCGTAGTATGCAAACAGCATCTTGGCCGCCATCGACTTGCCGAAGCGACGGCAACGACTGACACAGCTCATGCAGTGTTCGGTGTTCAGCGTACTGTTGATGACGGAGATCAGCGCAGACTTGTCGACATATTCTCCGTTGCGTGCTCTCTGGAATCCCGAGTTGCCAGTGTTGATATATGTTCCCATACCTTTGTCCTCTCTCCTTATTTCTTCAGCAGGTTGGCAATGGTGGCGAACATGGTGCCGAGCGAGGCTGCACTGGTGCCTATGCTCATCCATTCGGTGATGCCCAGTGTGCGTCCGCGGCGTTTGGTGGGTACTACTATCTGGCATCCTGGGGCAGGCTTGTGCTTGCGGTCGGCACGGGCCACCATACCGTTCATGTAAATAATGATGGTCTGGCTCTTCTTGGCTGTCGAGGTGGTGCCGCCTGCCAGGTCGATGTAGTAGTCGGTGTTCTTTCCTTCCTTAAAGTATACGGTGTTGGGATAGAGCACCTCTCCGTTGATTTTCACCGTGCCGTCATAGCGTGGCACTACGATGCGGTCGCCTTCGCGCAGGATTGGGTCGTCTTCGCTGCCGGGGTTCTTCATGGCTTTGTCCAGCTCGATGCCTACAGGGTAGTTGGCGTTGGTCATCAGCTTCTTCACGTCGATGGAGTCTTTGCCCGAGTTGCGCTGAGCGGTGCGCAGCACAGTCTCCATCATGTCGCGCTCTTCAGGGGTCATCAGTCGCAGCAGCTTGGCACCTTCGGGGTAGGCACGCTTGGTCAGTCCGCCTGCCAGCTTGATGACCTCGCTCAGCCGCTGTCCTTTGTTGGCCAGAGCATAGGTGCCTTCAAACTGAACTTCGCCCTCTACGATTACATTCTGCTGCTCGGTATAGTTGGGCGAGCGGCGCACGTACACCTCGTCGAAGGGCTGCAGCCGGAACTCGGGCTGCTCGGCTATCGAGAAGTCGGAGGTCAGCCGGAAGCTAAAGGTCTGTGCTATCTGGTCTTCAGCTTCGGTGGCCAGGGGGTTGGTGATGCGTCGGGCCACGTCGACCTTTACCAGCGAGGCCGCCTCTGTGGGACCGCCAGCCTGCAGGATAAGGTCTTCCACGGTCTCGTTCTCAGCAAAGCGATAGACGCCGGGGTAGAGCACCTCACCGCTGATGGTCACTGTCTTCTGCTCGTTGCGCTCCTCGCGGCTGGCTATGTATATCACGTCTTCGTTTCTCAAAGGCACATCGGGTGCGGTGCCTTCCAGAATGCCGCTAATGTCTACGCTCTGCACCTCCAGTGTGCGGTCGGCTCGCATGCGGTGCATCACGGCATGCTGGCCGATGGCTTCCTCGGTCAGTCCGTCGGCAGCTTCAACCAATGCCTTGACGGTGCTGATGTTGCCGCCCACCTGATACATACCAGGACGGAACACGGCACCCTTGATTTCCACCATGTTCTGATAGCGGGTCAGTGTGGAGTCTACGCTCACCGAGTCTTCATCCATCAGTCGGAAACTGTTCAGGTCGAATTCGCCCACGCTGAACACAGAGTATTGTTGTCCTGCCTTTCGATTGATGCGGACGGCTTTCCGATAAGCGTCGCCCGTGAATCCGCCGGCATAGCGAATCAGCGTGGCGGCACTCTCCGAAGTCTTCATTTCGTAGAACATAGGGCGCTTCACCTTGCCCGTGATGTTCACCAGCGCCTCGTAGGGCGACACGGTGATGACATCGTTGTCCTGCAGCCGTACGTCGCCTGTCAGCTTGCCGTTCAGCAGGAAGTCATAGACATCCACGTTGCTTAGCAGTCTGCCCTGTCGGTATACCTTCACGTTGCGCAGCGTACCAATCTCGTTCGGGCCGCCCGCCATGTAGAGGGCATTGTATACGGTGGCGAAAGCCGACATGGTATAGGTGCCTGGTACCTTCACCTCGCCCATCACGCTGACGGTGATGGTGCGCGTCTGACCCAGTGTCAGTTCAATCTTCGACCCCTGGAAGCGCGGACCCAGCACCTGGCGCAGACGAGCCTTGGCCTGGCTCACCGACAGTCCTCCCAGCTGCACCACGCCGATGGCCTCGATGGTGATGGTGCCGTCGGGCGAGATAGTCTCAGTGATGCTCTCCTGCGAGGCCCCCCAGATGTCTATGTTCACGGCATCGCCCGGACCCAGACGGTAGTTCTGGGGTGTGGCCAGGTTCATCGAGCTCTCGAAAGTAAGGTTTTTGTTGTTGAACACGTCGTGTCCGAAGATTTTGCGCTTCTCCGGCTTCTCGTCTTCCAGGTAGTATTTCAGCGAGTCGGGCATCATAAAGTCCATCGCCTCGTCCATCTCCACAAAGTCGGGATCGTCTTCGTCATAGGTGTGGCGCACCTGCTGGTTTTGCTTCTTGGTGTCTTTCACGCGATATTGAGAAGCTTTCTGGCGGTCGCTCTTCTTCTGTTCCTCGCGTAGCTCTCCGTTCTGCTGGCGCATGCGCGTCTTCACCTCCTTCGAACCCGCCGTGATGTCGTCGGCTCCCAGCGCTCCGTTCTTCATCTGCTTCTGGTACTTCTTCTGTATGCGGCGTATCTGCTCGATGGTCACACCGCGCTGCATCAACTGCGTCACTATCTTCTGGCGCGACACGCCCTGGGCATTCTGCTCTATCACATAGTCCATCACCTGATTGTCTGTCATGCCTGACTGAGCCCAGCCCGACAAAGCCGACAGCATCGCAAAGAGTAGTGTGATTGTTATCTTTTTCATAAATCTATCGTATACATTATTTAATAAATAACACCCTTGGGGGTGAAATATTGCGCAAATATAAATAAAAAAAGCGAAAAACACTTGCTTTCTTGGAAAAAATTCGTAACTTTGCAGCGATTTCGTACGGAATCTCACACTTGGGGTTGACTGGATTTGACAGCAAGACGAGATGGTACGTAAGCATGCGGAGCGACGGCTGTAGGCTCCATAATCTCTTCGGTCGAACAATTAATTGGCGAAAACAAGTACGCTCTCGCTGCCTAATCGAAGTACAGTAGATTACTGGCTTTATCCTCTTACAAGGTAGGAGGACGAGACATCGCTCCAAGGATGTGGTTCCGAATCTGAGGGTTCAGCGGTGCAGGTAAATCGGAAATAGCCAAAGGGGTGCTCCGACCCTTCGGTGAAGCTTTAGGAGATAAGGCTGCAGTTGGTGGCTTGGGTCTTGCTGCAGCACGAAAACGAAGGCCAAGATAAGCATGTAGAAAGCGTATGGTTTCCTTGTTTGGACGAGGGTTCGACTCCCTCCAGCTCCACTAGCGTCCCGCTTACGCAGAGTTCTCACTCTTGTGAGAGCTCTTTTTGTTTTTAAATCAAGAAAACACGAGCAGGGAAGGAATATTTGCAAAATTATTTGGTGAAATAAAATTAAAGTCGTACATTTGCAGTCTGAAATATAATTATGATTATATGGTGTTGTAATAATGGCCTGCGAGGGCTGTATGGTGAAGCGTAGAAGAAAGAAGAGCTTATGGGTAAACTCATTGACAGAATACTGAATTGGTATTTTAAGAGGGATTCGCTGCCCTATTGGTGCATTATAATACTCGACAGTCTGTTGCTATTTATGTCGGGATTCTTTGTCTATTGGGTATTCCACAAAACTAATATACTGGTGGAGATGCGCTTTGAGGTGCTCTACACCATGCTAATCTATGTGGCCTTTGGATGGGTGGGTTTCCGCCTCTTCCATACCTATTCGGGCATCGTGCGCTACAGCTCGTTTGTTGACCTGATGCATGTGGCCTATGGCAGTTCGGTATCGATGGTGCTGGCACTGGTCTACTCGCTGTTGATGGAGCATCAGGGACTGACCCTCCTGACGGCACTCTCGCAGACTGAGACGGTGTTGACTTTTACCGTAGCTACGCTGCTGATGTGGGCAGAGCGCATCCTGGTGAAGACGCTCTACGATATTTCGTTCATGAACAGTCGTGCCAAGCGGGTGCTCATCTACGGTGCAATGTCGGGTGGCATCGGGCTGGCCAAGAACATCAATACCCAGCGGCCGCGGCGTTTCTCGCTGCAAGGCTTTATCTCTCATGACAACCGCGCCCGCCACCTGCTGCTTATGGGCCGCAAGGTGTATAACATCGATGACGACCTTGCCGGTATCATCGACCGTGAACGCATTGAGGCTATTCTGGTATCTCCCTTGCGCAACCGCGACTTTCAGCGCAATCAGGAGCTTCAGGACATGCTGATTGGCAAGGGCATCAAGATATACATGGCTGAGAGTGCCAAAGAGTGGAAGGAGGATGAGGACGACTTCGAGCATGTCAGCATGAAAGAAGTGTCGGTGGAAGACCTGCTGCCGCGCGACGAAATCAAGGTAGACATGGACTCTGTGGGTAGCGAGCTCACCGGTAAGCGCATACTCATCACGGGTTCGGCCGGGTCGATAGGCTCAGAGATGGTGCGCCAGGTGGCCGTCTACAAACCTGCTGCGATGATGCTCATCGATCAGGCCGAGACACCACAGCACGACATACGGCTGATGATGGCCAAGGACTTCCCCGATATCCCGGCCGAGACGGTGGTGACGAGCATCAGCCGTCAGCGCCGCATGGAGAAAGTGTTCAGCACGTTCCGTCCTGACTATGTGTTTCATGCTGCTGCCTACAAGCACGTGCCGATGATGGAGAACAATCCATCGGAGGCGGTCATCAATAATATACATGGTACGAAGATTATAGCTGACATGTCGGTGAAATATGGTGTGAAGAAATTCGTTATGGTGTCGACCGACAAGGCTGTCAATCCCACCAATGTCATGGGATGTTCGAAGCGCATCTGCGAGATTTACGTCCAGTCGCTGGATAAAGCCGTGAAGGAGCGTCGCATTGGCGGGTTCCTTGACAAGCTCGGTAATCTGGCCAGCTTTGTCACCGCTTCACAGATGGCAAGTCCTACCGCTCGGACTCAGTTTGTGACTACACGCTTCGGCAATGTATTGGGGTCGAACGGTAGTGTGATACCCCTGTTCCAAGAGCAGATTAAGCGAGGCGGTCCTGTGACGGTGACCCATCCTGACATCATCCGCTTCTTCATGCTCATTCCCGAGGCTTGTAAACTGGTGCTGGAGGCTGGCACTAAAGGACACGGAGGCGAGATTTTCGTCTTCGACATGGGCAAGCCCGTGAAGATAGCCGACCTGGCCAGGCGCATGATTCAGCTGTCGGGTGCCAAGAATGTGGAGATCAAGTTTACTGGTCTGCGTGCCGGAGAAAAACTCTATGAGGAAGTGCTCAACGAGTTGGAGGGTACCAAGCCCTCGTTCCATGAGAAGATACGTATTGCCGAGGTGCGCGAGTACGATTATGCGAAGGTGAACAAGGATATAGAAGAACTGATAGAGATAGCCAAGCATTACGATGATATGGCTACCGTGAAGAAGATGAAGGATATAGTGCCAGAATACAAGAGCAACAACTCTATCTATGAGCAGTTGGACAAATAAGTGTGCGGATGATTGATACCGTCAAGCACTAAAGGCGGCTACTGCTGGTCAGCCAAAGGGACATAAAGAAAAAGGGCTCTCACTTAGCGTGAGAGCTCTTCTTTTAGGAATCGGGGTGTGAAGCCCTTGCGGCTCTTGGCCACCTTCTCTGGGGTACCGGTAGAGAGTACCGTGCCACCGTTACGACCACCATCGGGCCCCATGTCGATGATGTGGTCGGCCAGCTTGATGACATCCATGTTGTGCTCGATGACAATAACCGTGTTGCCGCGGTCTACCAGCTTCTGCAATACGTCCATCAGGATGCGGATGTCCTCGAAGTGCAAGCCCGTTGTGGGCTCGTCGAGGATATAGAGGGTCTTGCCTGTGTCCTTTCTCGACAATTCGGTAGCCAGCTTTACGCGTTGACTCTCACCGCCAGAAAGGGTGGTGCTCGACTGGCCGAGCTTGATATAGCCTAAGCCTACATCCTGAATGGTCCTAATCTTGCGCAGGATGTCAGGAACGTTCTCGAAGAACTCTACCGCCTGGTTGATGGTCATGTCGAGGACATCAGCTATCGACTTTCCTTTGTAGCGCACCTCCAGAGTCTCACGGTTGTAGCGGCGGCCGTGACATTCTTCGCAAGGCACCTGTATATCGGGCAGAAAGTTCATCTCAATGGTCTTGTAGCCGTTGCCGCCGCAGGTCTCACACCTGCCGCCTTTCACGTTGAACGAGAAGCGCCCGGGCTTGTAGCCGCGTATCTGCGCCTCGGGTAGGTTGACAAACAGCGAGCGGATATCAGAGAAGACACCTGTATAGGTGGCGGGGTTGGAGCGTGGTGTGCGCCCGATGGGACTTTGGTCTACGTTCACCACCTTGTCGATATACTCCAGTCCCTCGATGCTGTCATAGGGCATGGGTGCCTGTAGCGAACGGTAGAAATGCTTGGATAGGATGGGGTAGAGGGTCTCGTTGATGAGTGTCGACTTGCCAGAGCCAGAGACACCGGTGACCACAATGAGCTCGCCCAGCGGAAACTCCACATCGATATTCTTGAGGTTGTTACCACGGCATCCGTGCAACACCAGACTGTGTCCATTGCCCGTACGCCGTTTGGCGGGCAAGGCAATGCACTGTTGGCCGTTCAGATATTGGGCGGTGATGGTGTTGCTTTGCAGCATCTCCTCTACGGTACCTTGAAAGACAACCTCGCCGCCCTTGCGACCAGCGCGCGGACCAATGTCAACGATGTAGTCGGCTGCCAGCATCATGTCGCGGTCGTGCTCTACCACGATAACGGTGTTGCCCAGGTCGCGCAGCTCCTTGAGCGAGTGGATGAGCCGGTCGTTGTCGCGCTGATGCAGGCCTATCGAGGGCTCGTCGAGAATATAGAGCACATTGACCAGCTGCGAACCAATCTGCGTGGCCAGTCGGATGCGCTGGCTCTCACCGCCCGAAAGTGATGCTGATTGGCGGTTCAGAGCCAGATAGTCGAGTCCGACATCGAGCAGGAAGTCGAGTCGTGTGCGAATCTCCTTCAGTATCTCTGCTGCTATCTGGCGTTGTTGAGGCTCAAGCCGGTCCTTTTTATCCAGCTCATCAAGCCACTGGCGTAGTTCCAACAGGTCCATGTTGCCCAGCTCAGAGATGTTTTTGTCCCAGATGCGGTAGGAGAGGGCTTCGCGGTTCAGTCGCATACCCTTGCATTCTGGACACTCGCACTCAGCCAGAAACTGGTCAGCCCATTTCTGTCCGCTGCTGGAATCGTCGTTCTCCATCACAGAGCGCAAGTATTTGACAACACCGTCAAAGTCAACAAAATAGTCGCTTGAGGTATGTACCAGTTCTTTGTCGATGCGTACACTTTCGAGCGAACCGTAGAGTATCTCGTTCAGGGCTTCCTCGCTGATGTCGGCAATAGGGGTTTTCAACGTATAGTCGTATTTATGGAGGATGGCATCAATTTGCCAGAATATCATCTGGCTCTTGTATTTGCCCAGTGGCACAATGCCACCCTCGTAGATGCTTTTCTTGCGGTTGGGAATCACCTTGTCCAAGTCTATCTCGTTGATATAGCCCAGACCCTTGCATCGCGGACAGGCTCCCTGGGGCGAGTTGAACGAGAACGTGTTTGGCGCAGGGTCGCTGTAAGAGATGCCTGTGGTTGGACACATCAGTCGCTTGGAAAAATGCTTGATGGCTCCGGTCTCGTAATCCATGATCATGATAAGACCCTCGCCTTGCTTCATCGCTATCTGGACGGTGTTCTTCAGTCGTTCGGAGGGCTTTCCGGCCAATGGTTGTGAGTCTCTGGCCGCAGGGGTGCCTTCTACCTTGAGTCGGTCGATGACTACCTCGATGTCGTGGTTTTTGTAGCGGTCTACCTTCATGCCCTGCTTAAGTTCCTGCACCTCCCCATCGATGCGTATATAAAGATAGCCCTTCTTGCGCATGCTTTCGAAGAGCTCGCGATAGTGACCCTTACGGCTGCGTACCAGTGGGGCTAGGATAAGTATCTTGCGACCTGCATAGTCGTGCTGTATCATGTCGATGACCTTTTCCTCGGTGTATTTCACCATTGGTTCACCAGTAGCATAGCTATAGGCGCGCCCCGCTCGGGCAAATAAGAGACGCAGATAGTCGTAGACTTCGGTAGTTGTTCCTACGGTAGAGCGTGGATTCTTGTTGGTGGTCTTCTGCTCGATGCTGATAACGGGCGACAGACCTGTGATCTTGTCTACATCGGGGCGTTCCATTCCGCCAAGGAAGTTGCGGGCATAGGCAGAGAAGGTCTCAATATAGCGGCGCTGGCCCTCGGCAAAGATGGTGTCGAAAGCCAGACTCGACTTGCCGCTGCCACTGAGGCCAGTAATGACGGTCAACGACTGGCGTGGTATCTCGACATCGATGTTCTTTAAGTTATGTACGCGCGCGCCCCATACATTTATCTTATTGTCTTGGCTCATTGCTCACCTCCTGTTCCGTTGCTGGTTTTGTTGAAGTCGCGTATCAAGTTGACATCGCGCCGGATGTTGTATTCTATCCCGTCAGCACCACGTGCTTTCACCACGACGAAGTAGACACCGTCCTTGACTGGTGAACCGTTGTAGGTGCCGTCCCAGCCTGTACTGATGTCGGTCCATTCAAAGAGCTTGTGGCCCCAGCGGTTAAAGATATAGGCATGGAAACTGACAATACTCCTGTAGTGATCGCTGCTTTCCGGATTGCATACCCCCTTGGCTGCATATATATCATTGGTGCCGTCGCCATTGGGCGAGAAGGCGTTGGGCATTTCCAGATGGCTCTCGCTGATGGTGATATTGATACTGCCCTCGTCCACCACCTCGTCGCCCTCCTTGACCAGTAGCGTCACAATGGTCACTCCAGACTGCGTGAAGTCGAACTCCGGACTCTCTTCGTAGCGCGTTACCTCACTGATGCTTCCTGCTGACTGATGCTGGAAGTGCCACTCGATGATGGAGCCTGAAGCAAACAACGAAGTGTCGAACTCGAAACGTACATGCAGGGGAGCCTCTTCAGTGAAACCGTCGGTAGTAGTCACTGGCTGCCCTTTGCTGTCTGTATAGATGGCGGTGATGTCAATGGTGGCAAAGCTGCACAGAGGTATCAACAAAACCGCGAAAAGACTATAAAATCTGCTTTTTTTCATCTTGATGTGTGATAATTTGTGCAAAATTACGGAAAAAAGTAGAACTTCCGCATCTTTTTTTGTAATTTTGTAGCGCAAAAGAGAAAAAAGTAAGATTATGAGACATACCTTAAAGCGTTTTCTGCTGTTTGCTGTCGTTTCGTTTGTAGCTGAGACACTGGCAGCACAGCAGATTTTCAAGGACCTTCACGAAGTAAAGCGCAAGGAGACCCTCTTCGGCATTGCCCGCGACAACGGCTTGACAGTGCAGGAACTGTTGGATGCGAATCCGGAAATGAACACACCGGGCTATGAACTAAAAAAAGGAACCATCATCAAAATACCCTTTCCGAAGGGGCAACAGGTGCAGCGCATACAAGAAAACTATGCGCCGGCTACGGGGGCGGCGACTCCCTCAGGGCAGCGGACAGCAGCTACGGATATGCGCCAGCGCGCCATCCGCCTTGGGGTGATGCTGCCGTTGCACAATATCAATGGCGACGGTAAGCGCATGGTAGAGTACTACCGAGGTGTGCTGATGGCATGCGACAGCTTGCGAGCCAATGGCATTTCGGTAGATGTACGGGCGTGGAACGTACACGAAGACGCTGATGTCCAACAGGTGCTGCGCGACCCGCAAGCTGCCAACCGCGACTTGATTATCGGACCGCTCTATACCAAGCAGGTGAAACTCCTGGGCGACTTTGCCAAGGCTCAGGGCATCAGGGTGCTCATTCCCTTCAGCATCAACTCGACCGAGGTGTTTAACAACGGCAGCTTGTTTCAGGTCTATCAGAGTTCGACCCGACTGAATGAAGCCTATATCCATCATTTCTTTGAGCGCTTCAGAAACTATCATCCCATCATCGTCGACTGCAACGATACGACAAGTACCAAGGGTAGTTTCACTACCGCCCTGCGAAGAAAACTGGAACAGGAGGGTATTGTCTACTCGATTACCAACCTGAGGTCGAGCGAGGCGATGTTCCAGAAATGCTTCTCGACGACGAAGACCAACATCGTCATCCTGAATACCAGCCGTTCGGCCGACCTGAATGTGGCCTTTGCTAAGCTCAACGGACTCTTGATGACTGCACCCGGTGTGAAGATTTCTATGTTCGGATATACCGAATGGCTGCAGTACACGCGCTCGCATCTGGAGAATTTCTATAAATTCGATGTCTACGTGCCTTCCACCTATTTCATGAATCCGCTGGCACTGAACATTCAGCGCTTCAGTCAGAAATATCGCAGGAACTTCCATCAAGATATGCAACCCTATCCGCAGCGCTTCGCTGTAACGGGCTTCGACCAGACGTATTTCTTCATCAAGGGACTCCATCTGTATGGCAACCGATTCACGGGCGCATCGGGGATGGTGGGATATTCGCCATTGCAGACACCCCTGCACTTCGAACGCATTGGAAACGGAGGCATGCAGAACAGGGCTTTGCTCTTTGTACACTATATGCCAACGCATAAGATAGAAACCATTAAATTTTGAACCACGATATGACGGCTTACTTTATATATAAGGTTGCAATGCAGAGGAAGTGTCTTCTGCTTTTCGGCTTGTTATCCCTTTTACCCTTAGCCTCGAAGGCCCAGGTGGGCCAGTATCGTAACGACCTTGCCGTGGGTGTCAATGGCGGATACCTGCTCAACAAGATTTCGTTCACCCCAGAGGTTCCGCAGGATATGATGGGCGGTATGACAGCCGGTCTGACCGTTCGCTATACCTGTGAGAAGTATTTCAGTAGTATCTGTGCCATCACGGCAGAAGTGAACTATGCGCAGATGGGTTGGAAGGAGAGTATCCTTGATATGGACAACCAACCGGTGATTAACAACGACACTGGGGTTGCTGAAGAGTATAGTCGTCGGGTCACTTACATCCAGGTACCGCTGATGGCCCGGCTGGGATGGGGGCGGGAACGGAAGGGTTTTCAGGCTTTCGTTCAGGTAGGACCACAGCTGGGATTCTACCTCAGCGAATCGACCAACTGCAACTTTGATATTGACCATCCCAATATTAACGACCGCGCGTCGCACATCTCCGGACCCACCATCGGTGACAATGTCTTTTCCAATATGTACCATTTGCCCGTAGAGAAAAAGTTCGACTATGGTATCATAGGCGGTGCCGGACTGGAGTACTCGCATCCCAAGGTAGGACACTTCCTGTTGGAAGCCCGCTACTATTTCGGACTGGGTAATATCTATGGCAACACGAAGCAGGACTATTTTGGCAAGTCGAACAATGGAGCCATCGTCATCAAAATGAGCTATCTGTTTGATGTAATCAAAACGAAAAACCCTAAAATAAAATAAGTTATGTTTGAAGGACAACCGAAAGGACTATTTGCGTTGGCACTGGCCAACACGGGCGAGCGCTTCGGCTACTATACCATGCTGGCCGTCTTCGCCTTGTTTCTGAGAGCTAACTATGGATTGTCACCTGCTCTGGCGGGTACTATCTATAGTGCGTTCCTCATGTTTGTGTATTTCTTCCCACTGTTTGGCGGCATGTTGGCCGACAAGTTCGGATTCGGGCGTATGGTCACTACTGGCATCATCATCATGTTTGCCGGCTATCTGCTGCTGAGTATTCCTCTTGGCGGCGATTCCTTTGCGCTTATCGTGATGCTGGCTGCACTGCTGCTCATAGGTTTTGGAACGGGACTCTTCAAGGGAAACCTGCAAGTGATGGTGGGCGACCTTTATAATGATGCCCAATATTCTGACAAGCGTGATGCCGGATTCTCTATCTTCTATATGGCTATCAACATCGGTGCACTCTTTGCACCCACTGCTGCCATCAAAATCAAGGAGTATGCCGAGGTGTCACTGGGCTATTCGAGCAACGATGCCTATCACTTCTCGTTTGCGGTAGCTTGTGCTTCACTGATACTGTCGATTGCTATCTACTACCTGTTCCGTGCTACTTTCCGTCACGTAGAAGGAAATAAGGGCAGAGTCAATGCGGCAGCAGGCAGTCAGGCAGAAAAAGCTGCCGAGCCAGAACTCTCGAAGGAAGAGACCAAGCAACGCATCGTAGCATTGTGTCTTGTCTTTGCAGTGGTCATCTTCTTCTGGATGGCATTCCATCAGAACGGATTATCGCTCACCTACTTTGCCGACGAGTTTACCGCCCAGTCAGCGCAGGGGCTGCAGGCTATGTGCTTCGATGTATGGAACCTGGTGGCGGTCATCTTCATCGTCTATGCCTTGTTCTCGTTGTTCCAGTCGAAGACGGGCAAAGGTAAGGCTATTTCTGCATTTGTCATCGCTATGGCAGTGTGCTTCCTCTGCCTACAGTATGACGCAGAGGGGACGGTGAGTGTTTCTGCTCCTATCTTCCAGCAGTTCAACCCCTTCTATGTGGTGGCACTAACACCTGTTTCGATGGCAATCTTCGGCTCCTTGGCAGCCAAGGGTAAGGAACCTTCCGCTCCGCGAAAGATTGCCTACGGTATGATTGTCGCTGCTGTGGCTTATGCCCTGATGGCATTCGGCTCGATGGGGCTTCCCATGCCCACCACCGAGATAGGTGCTGATGGCAATCCCACTGCTGTCCACATGGCTGACGTGACACCCAATCTGCTCATCAGTGTCTATCTGGTGCTGACCTTTGGCGAGCTATTGCTGTCGCCTATGGGTATCTCGTTCGTGTCAAAGGTGGCACCTCCAAAATATAAAGGTATGATGATGGGAGGCTGGTTTGTGGCTACTGCCATCGGCAACCAGCTTGTCGTCGTGGGCGGACTGCTTTGGGGTGCCGTACCCCTGTGGCTCTGTTGGAGCGTATTCATGGCTGTATGCCTTGTTGCTGCTGTCTTCATGTTTGTCATGATGAAGCGTCTGGAGAAGGTCTGTTGATAATGGACTATTAAAATAATGAGAAAATGAGGGATGCTATATTTCGTTTTAGCTTGACGCTGATATGTATCTCTCATTTTCTTGCTTTCTCTTTTTCTCAATCTCTTTCGATGGTCGAACTGAATTGCGAGAACCTGTTCGACTATCGACATGACTCGCTGAAACAAGACACTGAATGGTTGCCTACATCAGTGCGTTCTTGGACTCCCGCCCGCTATTGGAGAAAACTGAATAGCATAGGACAGGTTATCCTGTCGTGCCAGCAGGAGGGGGTTCCCGACTTGGTAGCACTGGTCGAGGTGGAGAACGATAGCGTATTGTTCGACCTGACGCGCAGATCACTATTGCGCAATGCTGGTTATGAGTTTCTTATCACACAGTCGCCCGACCTTCGTGGCATTGACGTCGCGTTGCTCTACCAGTCCTTTAGCTTCCGACCGATATGCTACGATTATCTTGAGGTAGAACCGCTGAAGGGAATGCGGCCTACACGCGACATCCTGTATGTCAAAGGCGAAATGAGGAACCTCGACACGTTGCACATTTTTGTGGTTCATGCTCCAAGCCGGTTTGGAGGTGAACGCCAGACGCGACCCTATCGACGGCAGGTGGCCGACCGGCTCATGACAGTTGTCAGAGGGCTTCCGCCAACGGCTCATATTGTTGTGGCTGGAGATTTCAACGACTATGCAGACAGCCCGGTACTTCTCTATCTGGAGCAAGAAGGATTCTGCAATGTCACCCGACAGGCAAAGGGATGGCACGGACAGGCGCTTGGCACCTATTGTTACGAAGGGCGCTGGGAAAGTATAGACCACATTCTCGTCAGCAAGACGTTGGCAGCTTCTGTGCAGTCGGTATATGTGAATGATGCTCCATTCCTGCTGGAGGTTGATCGGCATTATGGTGGTTTCAAACCGCTGCGCACCTATAATGGCCTGCGCTATCAGCGGGGCTTCAGCGACCACCTGCCTCTGGTGGTACACTTTGGTCTATAGGCTTTATATATATTAATGTACGCGTGGTAATTAGTGATTGCCTGTTAATATTGCTTTTCTGGGGGGCAAATTTGGATATTTCAGGAGATTTTCTTACCTTTGCAAACATGAAGAATAGTAATCTGACAAAACGTTTTTTTTTAGTGTGTTTACTGGTGGCTAGTCTGACAGTGCAGCTGCAGGCTCAGCCGAGTTTCAACAGTCGTCCCAAGCTGGTCGTTGGCATCGTGGTCGACCAAATGCGATGGGACTATCTGTCGCGCTATTACGACCGCTTCGGGGGGGATGGGTTCCGTAGGCTGATAGACCAAGGCTTCTCGTTCAACAACTGCTTGATTAATTATGTTCCGACAGTGACGGCAATCGGACATACGAGTGTCTATACGGGTAGCACACCAGCGTTTCATGGCATTTGCGGTAACAACTTCAGCATCGACGGACGAGCAGTCTATTGCTGCGATGATGCGAGTGTGATGCCTGTGGGTAGTGACAACAAGAAAGACGGTCAGATGTCTCCTGTCAACCTGTTGACCACCACCATCGGTGACCAGCTGCGACTGCACACTGACTTCCGTGCTAAGGTCATTGGGGTGTCGTATAAGGACCGTGCGGCAATCCTGCCTGCAGGACACTCGGCTAATGGTGCCTATTGGCTGGACCGGAAAAATCGCTGTTTCATTACCAGTACCTATTATATGACTGAACTGCCTGAGTGGGCAAAGGTGTTTAATCACGATTTGAAGAACAACGAGGAGTTCAAGCGTTTGGGGCAGGATATCGGTTTGTCGCCTGAAGCAGGACATATCACTGTCGATATGGCCATTGCTGCCTTACGGGGTGAGAAGCTGGGGCAGGGTAGTGAGACCGACATGTTGTGTGTGAGCTTTTCTCAGACCGATGTTATCGGTCATAAGTGGAGCACACGCGGGGAACATACCGACGAGGCTTATATGGGCGTAGACCGCGATTTGGCTAAGCTCTTTCAGGTTCTCGACGAGAAGGTGGGCAAAGGTCAGTATCTGGTATTTCTTACTGCCGATCATGGAGCAGCCCACAATAGCCAGTTTATGGTAGACAATCGGCTGCATGGTGGTCAATGGCTGTCGCGTGAGGTACGTGCTGACTTGGAGAAGTATATTGCTGATAAATTGGGCAACCGGCAGCCTGTGGTAGAGGCCATCCGCGACTACCGCTTTTACCTCGACCATGCCGCCATCGCCCAGCAGGGCCTCGACCTGCAACGAGTGAAAGACCTGGCCATCGAATTCTTGCGCAAGAGTCCATACCTGTCGTTCGTTGTAGACTTCGAGAAGGCAGCCTATGCACCGATTCCTCCCGTTTTGCGTGAACGTATCTTGATGGGATATCATTATCGCCGCTCAGGTGACATCATCGTTGTGGTGGAACCTGGGTTCTATGAGTTTGGCCCTTGGTCGTCGCCAGTGGGAACCACTCATGGAGAATGGAATCCCTACGATGCTCACATACCTCTGCTGTTTTATGGGTGGCAGGTTCCGCATGGACAATCGGAAGCTGAAGTATACATCACAGATATAGCACCTACGGTCTGTTCGTTGTTACATATTCAACAACCTAATGCTTGTGTAGGGCGCGCTCTGAAATTTAATTGAGACTTGGCGAAACAATTTCTACAATAAAGTGCTGATATTATGAGATTTATTCTGTACCTTTGCAGCCGAATAATACAGAAATAGCTAAATTTAAGCGCTGAAGGTATGAACATAGGTAAGCACATTGAAGAAGTTTTGAGAAAGCAGGGCAGATCTGCGCAGTGGCTGGCTTCAGAAATTCCCTGCGAGCGAACGAATGTCTACAACATCTTTAAAAGAAAGAGTCTGGACGTGCGTCTGCTGATGAGAATCAGTATTATTCTGGAATACGATTTCTTTGCGGAACTATCGCAGGAAGCGTTTCCCAAGACTAAATGATACAGGCCGTTACCTTTGAGGTAACGGCTTTTATTTTCTTTATTTTTCCAGTTTTTATTCAAATTATTCTTCCTATATTCTTCATTATTCATTTTTTATTTGTAACTTTGCATCCGCTTAAGCGAGTACAATATTATAATATTATATTTTTATGAACTTTACTTTGTTAATTACCGTCTTGTTGACGGCTGTAACATTGGTGGCAGGAGCTTACGTTGTTGCTAAGCTCATAGGACCCCGTTCTTATAACAAAGTGAAAGGCGAACCCTACGAGTGTGGTATTCCCACTCACGGCTCGTCTTGGCTTCCTGTAAGCGTGGGATTCTATCTGTTTGCTATCTTGTTCCTGATGTTCGACGTGGAGACAGTTTTTCTGTACCCGTGGGCAGTAGTTGTAAAGGAATTCGGTGCTGCCGCATTGATGAGCATCGGATTCTTTTTGGTTGTTCTGGTGCTGGGCTTGGCTTATGCCTGGCGGAAAGGAGACTTGGAATGGAAGTAAGAAAACCGCACATCAAGAGTATTCCCTACGAGGAGTGGAATGACAACACCTCGCTGGAGAAGATTATTGACGAGCTCCATGAGGGCGGAGTCAATGTGGTGACTGGTTCGCTTGACCAGCTGATTAACTGGGGCCGTTCCAACTCGCTGTGGTCGCTTACCTTTGCTACTTCGTGCTGTGGCATCGAGTTTATGGCTTGCGGCTGCTCCCGTTACGACTTTGCACGTTTCGGTTTCGAGGTGACGCGAAACTCACCTCGCCAGGCCGACTTGATTATGTGTGCAGGAACCATAACTCACAAAATGGCACCTGCATTGAAGCGTTTGTACGATGAGATGGCTGAGCCTAAATACGTGATTGCTGTTGGTGGATGTGCCATCAGCGGTGGACCGTTCAAGTCGAGCTATCATGTGGTGAAGGGTATCGAGGAGATTGTACCGGTAGATGTGTTCATTCCCGGCTGTCCTCCACGCCCAGAGGCTATCATGTATGGCATGATGCAGTTGCAGCGTAAGGTGAAGATTGAGAAATTCTTCGGTGGTGTCAACCATAAGCAGACAGCAGCAGAGAAAGAGTTGGGCGTGTCGAATGAAGAGCTGATCTTCCGCAATAAGTTGGGCGACCACCGCCGCGAGCCTATTGTGGTGACCGATGTCCCCAAGGAGTTTACGGACGAACTGAAGAATTCAAGTGTTGAAGAATTGAAGAAGGAGGACAAGGCATGAAACTGGAATTCTTATCATTCGATTTTGACAAGTTCGCTCAGCAGATGCAGAACTTGAAAAGCCAGAAGGGTTTCGACTATCTGGTGACCATCGTGGGTGAAGACTTCGGATCCGAAGAGGGTCTGGGGTGTATCTATATCCTGGAGAATAGCCAGACCCATGAGCGTTGCTCGGTGAAGCAGCTGGCCAAGACACAGGTTTGCGGCGACGGCATCGCTTCCAATGGTGCCGGTGAGACCGACGGACAGCTTATCCCCTATATCCCCACCGTATCGCATATATGGCGTGTTGCCGACTTGTTGGAGCGTGAGGTATATGACTTCTTTGGCATTGTGTTCTTGGGACATCCCGACATGCGTCGTCTGTTCCTGAGAAGCGATTTCAAGGGCTATCCCTTCAGGAAGGACTGGAAATTCAACGATGAGTATACCCTTGAAGACGATGTAGAACCCGACTATGGTCTGGAGTATTTCCTCGACAAGGACGGCAATCTGCAGTCTAAGCAGAACAAGCTGTTCACGGCCGACGACTATGTCATCAACATCGGTCCGCAGCACCCCTCTACTCATGGAGTGCTCCGTCTGCAGACAGTGCTCGACGGTGAGACTGTGAAGCGTGTCTACCCGCATCTGGGCTATATCCATCGCGGTATCGAGAAGATGTGCGAGTCGATGACTTATCCCCAGACACTGGCACTGACCGACCGTCTGAACTATCTCTCCGCCATGATGCACCGCCATGCATTGGTAGGTGTCATAGAAGAGGGTATGGGTGTGGAACTGACCGACCGCATCAAGTATATCCGCACCATCATGGACGAGTTGCAGCGAATCGACTCCCACCTGTTGTATGTGGGTTGCTGCGCTCAGGATATGGGTGCTTTGACAGCCTTCCTCTACTCCATGCGCGACCGTGAGCATGTGCTCAACTGCATGGAGGAGACCACGGGTGGCCGTCTGATTCAGAACTACTACCGCATCGGTGGCTTGCAGGATGATATCGATCCTAACTTCGTGAAGAACGTGAAGGACTTGGTGAAGTATCTGAAGCCTATGATTCAGGAGTATGTCGATGTGTTTGGCGACAACGTGATTACTCACAACCGTTTCGAGAAGGTGGGACCGATGTCGCTCGACGATTGCATCTCGTATGCTGTTACAGGTCCTGCCGGTCGTGCTTCTGGTTGGAAGAATGACGTGCGCAAGAATCATCCTTATGATATGTATGACAAGGTAGAGTGGGAGCAGGTTACGATGAACGGTTGCGATACGATGGACCGTTATACTTGCCATATCACTGAGATGTATCAGAGCCTGCATATCATAGAGCAGCTGATAGACAACATTCCCGAGGGCGACTTCTATGTGAAGCAGAAGCCCATCATCAAGGTTCCTGAGGGACAGTGGTACTTCTCTGTCGAAGGTGCCAGCGGTGAGTTCGGTGTCTATCTCGACTCGCGTGGAGACAAGTCACCCTATCGCTTGAAGATGCGTCCCATGGGTCTCTCGCTCACCGGAGCACTTGATCCCATGTTGCGCGGACAGAAGATTGCCGACCTCGTTGCTACCGGTGCTGCTATCGACTTTGTGATTCCTGATATCGACAGATAATTAAGAGTTAAGAATAAAGAATTATAGAATATATGTTCGACTTTTCTATCATAACACGATGGTTCGACGCTCTCCTGAGAGACACATTGGGTCTGGGAGATTTTCTGTCGATATTGATTGAGTGCGTGCTGGTAGGCGTTGCCATCCTTGTGGGATATGCGCTGATAGCCATCGTACTGATATTTATGGAGCGTAAGGTGTGTGCCTATTTCCAGTGTCGCTTAGGCCCGATGCGTGTAGGCCCCTGGGGCTTGCTGCAGGTGTTTGCCGATGTGCTGAAGATGCTCATCAAGGAGATTTTCTTCGTCGACCGTGCCGACAAGTTGCTCTATGCCGTTGCTCCGCTGCTGGTGATTGTTGGCTCTGTGGGGGCTTTCTCGTTCTTGCCTTGGAACAACGGAGCCACTGTGCTCGACTTCAATGTAGGCGTGTTCCTGCTTACCGCCATCTCATCGATAGGCGTGGTAGGCATCTTCCTCGCCGGATGGGGCTCTAACAACAAGTACTCGGTAGTCTCAGCCATGCGTGGTGCCGTGCAGATGATATCCTACGAGATGTCGCTCTGTCTTTGTCTCATCACGGCTGTCATCTTGACGGGTACCATGCAGATGAGTGGCATCGTTGAGGCTCAGACTGGTCCTTGGAAGTGGCTTATCTTCCAGGGACATGTGCCTGCCATCATCGCCTTCCTCGTCTTCCTCGTGGCTGGTAATGCTGAGGCCAACCGTGGCCCGTTCGATATGGCAGAGGCAGAGAGCGAGCTCACGGCCGGTCATCATACTGAGTATTCGGGTATGGGCTTCGGATTCTTCTATCTGGCTGAGTTCCTCAACCTCTTTATCATTGCAGGCATTGCTGCTACCGTGTTCCTCGGTGGCTGGGCACCCGTCAACATCGGTGTCGCTGCTTTCGATCAGGTGATGAACTATATCCCGGGCATCGTCTGGTTCATGGGTAAGGCCTTTGCGCTGGTGTGGATTCTGATGTGGATCAAATGGACATTCCCCCGTCTGCGTATCGACCAGATTCTGAAGCTGGAATGGAAGTATCTCATGCCGCTGGGACTCATCAACCTGGTGCTGATGACTATTGTAGTGGCTTTAGGCTTATATATTAAATAAGTAAACTAGAAATGCTAGCGATACTAGTTAAACTAGAAAAACAATGGAAGAAAATAAAACATATTTCGGAGAAATAGGACACGGCTTGAAGACGCTGGCTACGGGCATGAAGGTGACCTGGAAGGAATACTTCAAGGACTTCTTCACCAACAAGTCTACCGAGCAGTATCCTGAAAACCGCAAGACGACGCTGCATGTTTCCAGCCGCCACCGTGGACGCTTGGTGTTCAAACGCAACGAGGATGGTTCATATAAGTGTACGGCTTGTACATTGTGTGAGAAATCTTGCCCCAACGGCACCATCAAGATTGTGAGCCACATGGCAGAAGATCCTGAGACGGGCAAGAAGAAAAAGGTGCTGGATGATTATCTGTACGACCTGGGCGACTGTATGTTCTGTCAACTCTGTACCAACGCCTGCAACTTCGATGCTATCGAGTTTACCAACGATTTCGAGAACGCGGTTTTCGATCGCAGCAAGCTGGTACTCCATCTGGACAAGGAAGTGTACAAAGGTGGTTCGCTGCCCCATCTGATTGATGGCGGAGCTCCGCTGACAGTCGGTAAGTTTAACACTAAAACGAAGTAAAAGACTATGGCAAATATGATTATGTTTTGCATTCTCGCCGTTGTCATCCTCGGTTCTGCCGTGATGTGTGTGACAACGACGCGCATTATGCGAGCCGCTACATTCATGTTGTTTGTGCTCTTTGGTGTGGCAGGTCTTTACTTCCTGCTCGACTATACCTATCTGGGTGCTGCCCAGATATCGGTCTATGCCGGTGGCGTGACCATGATTTATGTCTTCGCCATCCAGCTCGTTTCCAAGCGCACCCTGCAGGGCCTCACTGAGCGCATCAAGTGCAGTCGCGCCATCTGGGGTGGTCTGCTTGCAGTCATCGGATGTGCTACGGTCGTCCTGGTGCTGCTCAAGAATCAGTTCTTGTTTGTTGGAAATGCAGTCCCCGATGCCGAGTTGCCTATGAAGACCATCGGTAAGGCTTTGGTTGGTTCTGGCCGTTATGAGTATGTGCTGGCCTTCGAGTTCATCTCGCTGTTCCTGTTGGCATGTATCATTGGCGGTTTGGTTGTTTCACGTAAAGAGGAGGAGAAGTAAACTATGGTACCTGTTGAATGTTATTTTGTGCTCAGTGCACTGTTGTTCTTTATCGGTGTCTTCGGCTTCGTCACTCGTCGCAACCTCATTGCTATGCTCATCTCTGTCGAGCTGGTGCTCAATGCCGTCGACCTCAACTTTGCCGCTTTCAACCGTCTGCTTTTCCCTGGCTCTATGGAGGGAATGTTCATGACGCTCTTCTCCATCGGTGTATCTGCTGCTGAGTCGGCAGTGGCCATTGCTATCATCATCAATGTCTACCGCAACTTCCATAGCGACAGCGTTGACAGTATCACTGAAATGAAGTGGTAAGGGATAAGAAATAAAGAATGTATAAACTGAATAATTAAAGTTTTTATGGATATATATAGTTATTCCTTCCTGATTCTTCTGCTGCCTGCGCTCTCCTTCGTGATTCTTGCGCTGGCGGGTATGAAGATGTCGCATAAGACCGCAGGCCTTATCGGCACCACCTCGTTAGGATTGGTTACCGTGCTGTCCTATCTGACGGCTTTCGCCTATTTCGGAGGCGACCGTCTGGCTAATGGCACATTCCCCACATTGGTTCCCTACAACTTCACCTGGCTGCCGCTGGGCAACCTACACTTCGACATGGGCATCCTGCTGGATCCTATCTCGGTGATGATGCTCATCGTCATCAGCACGGTGTCGTTTATGGTACATGTCTATTCCTTCGGCTATATGCACGGTGAGAAGGGTTTCCAGCGTTACTACGCCTTCCTCTCGCTGTTCACCATGTCGATGCTCGGACTGGTGCTTGCCACCAATATCTTCCAGATGTACACTTTCTGGGAACTGGTGGGCGTCAGCTCTTATCTGCTCATCGGTTTCTACTATCCGCTGAAGCCGGCCATAGCAGCATCCAAGAAAGCATTTATCGTGACGCGCTTTGCCGATATGTTCTTCCTTATCGGTATTCTGCTCTTCGGTTTCTATTCCGGTACGTTCTCATTCGACTTCACCGTCGAGGGTTCGGTACGCGAGTATGCCGGTGCTGCCTTCGTCCTGCCTACTGCCCTGGTGCTGATGTTCATTGGTGGTGCCGGTAAGTCGGCCATGTTCCCGCTGCACATTTGGCTGCCCGACGCTATGGAGGGTCCTACGCCTGTCTCCGCACTCATCCATGCCGCTACGATGGTGGTGGCCGGTGTGTTCCAGATTGCACGTATGTTCCCCTTGTGGATCAATTACGCACCCTCGTCACTGAGCATTGTGGTCTGGGTGGGTGTATTCACCGCTTTCTATGCTGCCGCTGTGGCGTGTGCACAGAGTGACATCAAGCGTGTGCTGGCTTTCTCCACCATCTCGCAGATTGCCTTCATGATGGTGGCTCTCGGTGTTTGTCTGCCCGGACATCATGGCGCCGTGCTCGACAACCACGCTCAGCTGGGCTATATGGCCTCGATGTTCCACCTGTTCACTCACGCCATGTTCAAGGCTTGCTTGTTCCTTGGGGCCGGATGCATCATTCATGCTGTCCACAGCAACGAGATGTCGATGATGGGTGGCTTGCGCAAGTACATGCCTATCACTCACATCACGTTCCTCATTTCATGTCTGGCCATTGCCGGTATTCCACCGTTCTCGGGATTCTTCTCGAAGGATGAGATCCTGACTGCCTGCATGCAGTACAGTCCTGTCTGCGGTTGGATTATGACGGGTGTGGCTGCGATGACGGCATTCTATATGTTCCGCCTTTACTACGGCATCTTCTGGGGAACAGAGAATAAGGAGGCTCATGCTCATCATACACCCCACGAGGCACCGTGGACCATGACCTTCCCGCTGATATTCCTTTCGGTGGTCACCTGTCTGTGTGGCTTCCTGCCCTTCGGACACTTCGTGTCTGCCAGCGGTCAGGCCTACGACATCCACCTCGACTGGACCGTTGCAGGAACCTCTATTGTCATAGCAGTCTGCTCCATCTGTCTGGCCACCTATATATATAAAGGTGAGTCGCAGCCCGTTGCCGACCGTCTGTTCAAGACGTTCCCACGTCTGCACCAGGCAGCCTACAAGCGCTTCTATCAGGATGAGATCTGGCAGTATGTCACTCACCGCATCATCTTCCGCTGCATCTCCAAGCCCGTGGCCTGGTTCGACCGCCACGTGGTTGACGGAACGTTCAATTTCTTGGCCTGGGGTGCCAACGAGGCCGGTGAGAGCCTCCGTCCCTGGCAGAGCGGTGATGTGCGCCAGTATGCTGTGTGGTTCCTCACGGGAACGGTGGCTTTAACGCTGGTTCTTTTGGCGGTTTAATAACATCGAAATATCGAAGTCTCGAAACTTCGAAACCTCGAAATAACGAAACAACGAAACAATGAGTATATTAAGTTTATTTGTCGTAATTCCCGCCCTGATGCTCTTGGGCCTTTGGCTGGCCAAGAACCTTAGTCAGGTGCGTGGTGTGATGGTGGCAGGTGCCTCATGTCTGCTGGCCCTGTCCGTATGGCTTACCATCTATTTCGTTCAGCAGCGAGCCGCAGGCAATACCGACGTGATGCTGCTGACGGCTTCCACACCGTGGTTCAAGCCTCTGAATATAGCCTATTCCGTGGGTGTCGACGGCATTTCGGTGGTCATGCTGCTCCTGTCGAGCATCATCGTCTTCACCGGTACCTTCGCTTCCTGGCAGTTGAAACCTATGACGAAGGAGTATTTCCTTTGGTTCACCCTCCTCTCGACGGGTGTCTATGGCTTCTTCATCTGCACCGATATGTTCACCATGTTTATGTTCTATGAGGTGGCTCTGATTCCCATGTACCTGCTGATAGGCGTGTGGGGCTCTGGCAACAAGGAGTATGCTGCTATGAAGCTGACCCTGATGCTGATGGGTGGCTCAGCCCTGCTGATTCTCGGCATCCTGGGCATCTATTACTTCAGTGGTGCCACTACGATGAATGTCAACGAGATTGCTGCCATGCACAATATCCCCGTTGAGACGCAGAAGATCTTCTTCCCGTTCATCTTCATCGGATTTGGCGTGCTGGGTGCGCTGTTCCCCTTCCATACATGGTCGCCCGACGGTCATGCTTCAGCCCCTACGGCAGTGTCGATGCTGCATGCGGGTGTGCTGATGAAGCTGGGAGGCTACGGCTGTTTCCGTGTAGCCATGTACTTGCTGCCTGATGCTGCCAACGAACTGGCTTGGATATTCCTTATCCTGACCACCATCTCGGTAGTCTATGGTGCCTTCTCGGCTTGTGTGCAGACCGACCTGAAGTACATCAATGCTTATTCGTCCGTGTCGCACTGTGGACTGGTGCTCTTTGCTCTGCTCATGATGACCAAGACCTCTTGCACGGGTGCTATCCTGCAGATGCTGTCGCACGGTCTGATGACGGCCCTCTTCTTTGCCCTCATTGGTATGATCTATGGCCGCACCCACACCCGCGACATCCGCTACTTGGACGGTCTGATGAAGATTATGCCGTTCCTGGCCGTGGGCTATGTCGTGGCTGGTCTGGCCAACCTCGGTCTGCCGGGCTTCTCGGGCTTCATCGCTGAGATGACTATCTTCGTGGGTTCGTTCGAGAATGCCGACACCTTCCATCGTGTGGCTACCATCATCGCCTGTACGTCGATTGTCGTCACCGCTGTCTATATCCTGCGTGTCGTCGGTAAGATTCTGTATGGCGAGGTGAAGAACCCCCACTATCTGGAGCTCACCGATGCTACCTGGGACGAGCGTGTCGCCGTCATCTGCCTCATTGCTTGTGTGGCAGGCCTCGGACTCTTCCCCCTCTGGGCAAGCAATGTTATCAGCGATGCTGTAGGGCCCATCCTCGCGAACATCATATAAACGGTAAATTCGCCAAATAGTAAATAAATCGTAAATAGTAAATCGTTAAATCGTAAATTACTTTTATGGGATATAGTCAATTCTTAAATATGATTCCCGAGGCCTTCCTGGTTCTCGCATTGATTCTGGTGTTCTTTGCCGACTTCAGCCTGATGAAGAGCGAGCGCAAGAATGCCGTGCTCAGCAAGCTGACCGGAGCCTTGCTCATCTGTCTGATGCTGCTTACCACCACCGTGAGTCCCGCTCAGGCTTTTGGTGGCATGTACATCTCGTCCCAGGCCGCCAATGTGATGAAGATGATCCTGACCCTGGGAACGCTCATCGTGGTTATCATGGCACAGCCCTGGCTCGAAGGCGGTTGCCAAATCGTAAATAGTAAATCGTCAAGTAGTAAATACAGTGGCGAGTTCTATCTGCTGGTGCTCTCGACACTGTTGGGCATGTTCATCATGATGTCCAGCGGCCACTTCCTGCTGTTCTTCCTCGGACTGGAGACAGCCTCGGTGCCTATGGCCTGTCTGGTGGCTTTCGACAAGTGGAAGCGAAACTCAGCTGAGGGTGCTGCCAAATACATTCTGACGGCTACCTTCTCCAGCGGCGTGATGCTTTATGGCCTGTCGTTCCTCTATGGCGGCGTGGGTACTCTCTACTTTGATGATGTGGCCCAGCGCATTGCCTATTTCGCTCAGTATAAGAGCCAGCTGCCCTTGCTCATCATGGGGCTGGTGTTCTTCTTCAGCGGCCTGGGCTTCAAGCTGTCGCTCGTACCCTTCCACTTCTGGACGGCCGACACCTATCAGGGTGCTCCCACACCCGTCACTGGCTATCTCTCGGTAGTCTCGAAGGGTGCTGCCGCTTTTGCTCTGATGATCATCCTTGTGAAGGCCTTCGGTCCGCTTACTCAGTATTGGGAGTATCTGCTCTACATCGTCATCGTGCTTAGCATCACCATTGCCAACCTGTTTGCCATCCGCCAGTTGGAGCTCAAGCGTTTCATGGCCTTCAGCTCTATCTCACAGGCCGGATACATCATGCTGGCCGTCATCGGTTCCGCACAGGTGGGCATGACCGCTCTGATGTATTATGTGCTGATCTATGTGGTAGCCAACATGGCTGTGTTCACTGTCATCTCGACGGTCGAGCAGAATAATGGCGGCACCACCCAGATGTCGAGCTACGACGGACTATACCAGACCAACCCCAAGCTGGCGTTCCTCATGACGCTCGCCCTCTTCTCGCTGGCCGGTATTCCTCCGTTTGCAGGTATGTTCTCCAAGTTCTTCGTCTTCATGGCCGCCGCCCAGCAGGGTTCCTTCTGGGCCTATTTCGTGGTGTTCATCGCTTTGGTCAATACGGTGGTGAGCTTGTACTACTATCTGCTCATTGTCAAGGCGATGTATATCAAGCAGACCGACAGCCCGCTGCCCACCTTCACGACGGCTGGCAGTACGCGTCTGGCTCTGGCCGTCTGCACCGCAGGCATCGTGCTCTTCGGCATCTGCTCTTGCATCTACGACTATCTCTTTGCAGCGTCTGCTACATTGTAGGCAGACTGTTCTCTCTTTGAGAGTGCAGCTTCGCAATCTTGCTTCGCGAGTGTCACCTCGCAGTGAGTGCCATTCATAAAATGAGAATCCCGCTGGGGCAGAGCCCTGGCGGGATTCTTTTTGCTGTGTCGTCACAGCTTATTTCTTCAAGTTGAATCGGATGCCCAGCTGTAGGTTCCAGTTGGCGGGGTGGTCTTTGAAGAAGTTCTGCACCTTGCTGCCGTTGTCCGGATAGTAGCGCAGTCCAGGCTCCACGTAGATGCCCAGCCACGGGGCTACATGATATTCAGCTCCTACGGCACCCCCCATCGACCATTGCGGACGGTCGCGCTGCATCTGTGTCTCCACGCCCTCAGTCACCGACTTGGCATGTAGGTTCCAGTCTATCTCCATACCCGCTGAGGCATACAGTCGCCATCGTTGTCTCTCCACGATGTCGTATTGTATGCTGAGGGGTACACCCAGATAGTGCAGTGTCTGGTCGGTACCGATGCTCACCTGTTTCATCGTGGTGCTGAAGTCCGACCGCAGTCGGGTATAAACCAGACCGGTGCCTATAGTCCATCGTGTGCTCAGCGGGTAGCTGACGGTCAGTCCTATGGATATGGGCTGACTGTGGTGCTGTCGCTCCTCATGTCCTACCAGCCAGATGGGTTCGTTGCTGTTAGCAGTGCGTGTGGGCAGATAGTCGGAGAAGTCGTAGTGCTTAGCCATCTCGGGACTCATCTGTACCCCATTGCTGTGTGTGTAGGCTAATAGTCCTCCGTTGGCATGCAGTCCGAGGCTCAGCGACTTACGCCCTTTCTTGGCTGGCTGTCGGGCTGTCGTGGGTTCCTGCTGTCGGGCTGTCATAGTTCCCTGTTGTCGGTTGGCAGGCTTGGTGCTCTGGGGGTGGGGTAGAGTGGGCTGTTGCGCTCCGTGTTGTTCACCGTTAGCATTGCCGTTGCTGGCGTCGACCATCTCGCTATGATCTGTCCTTGCATTATTGTCGGTCATCTCGCTATCATTGGTCGCCTCGCAGATCTGGCTGTCTGCGCGGTGTGGCAGGGGTGCTGTCGCCGTGCTGAGGGGGCGTTCTGCCTGTGCGGTGGCTTTCTCCATTGTCAGGACTGATGCTTGCTGCTGTGCTGTCGCTGGTGCCTGCTGCTGTGCTGTCAGTAGGGCTTGCTGTTGCTGCTTGTTGGCAGGCCATAGCCACCAGGCGGTGCTGCTGACCATTAACAGTACTGCTGCCGCACTGACCCAGCGGTGCCAGAGGGGTGTTGTCTTTGTGTGCTGCTGAGGCAACGACTGTTTGATGTCGGTCCACAGCCCTTCTGGGACGGCTGCTTCGTAGTCGGCCATCCTGTCGCGCAGTTTCTGGGTCCAGTCTTGTTGCTTCATAGCTTGTTGTTTTTTATATAGTTGTTGATGAGTCTGGCGAGTGTTTGTTTCGCCCTTGCGTATTGCGAGGCAGAGGTTTCGGGCTTGATGCCTAAGAGTTGGCCTATTTCGCGGTGCGACAGCTGTTGGAAGATGTATAGGTTGAGCACCGTTCTATAGCCAGTAGGCAGCTGTGCTATCAGCCTGTTGAGCACATCGGGAGGCACTCGCCCCACGTCGGGCTCCTCTTCTGCTGCCGCCTCTGGCAGATGGTCGGTCAGCAGTAGCCGGTCGTGTCGCTTCAGATGGTCAATGGCCTGATGGGCCACTATTCGCAGCACCCACGCCTTGAGCGACCCCTCGCCGCGATAGCCAAATCGGCTGATGGTGGTCAGAATGCTGACGAAGCTGTCTTGCACCACGTCGCGAGCCGCGTCCTGGCTGCCCACATAGCGCAGTGCCGTGGCCATAGCCATGCCCGCAAAGCGTTCGTACAGTCGTTGCTGTGCGCCTTGTTCGCCACTCCTGATGCTCTCCAGCAGACGTTGCTCTGTCTCCACGGTATGCGTTCTCTTCTCAGTTCAGGCGTTTGGTGGTCACGAGTGTGAGGGGCAGTGGCGGCTCAAGTGTGTTGGCATCGTCGGTCACCAGCGAAGAATACATATTGTAAATCTTCACCTTCTGTACGCTCCACACGATGGTCCACGTGTCCTTTACCGTGTCCCACATCGAGAGAAGTGTTGCCTGTATGTCTACTCGGTATATTGTCTTGCCCACCTCCACCATGTAGTGGCTCCACTGCTCGGTGTCGTCCTGCTCGTTGTAGATGACGTCAAGCGTGTATCCATACGGACTGATGTGCCATTCTGGGTAGCTGATGTTTTTGATGTCGGCCGTCTGCTCGTTGGTGGGCAGGAAAGGACGTACCACGAATTCGTTGGGCATGTGGGCCACTGAGATGGTGTTGCCGTTGATGGTCATCTGCGTCTTGTCCACCACCTGTTGATTGACCACCCACTGGGCTTCATACTGCGTTCCCTGCATGCTGTTCGTCATGTTGTTCTGCGCGTAGCCCGCAGGCAGTTCCGATTCTTCTTTGCTGCAGCTGCTGCAGAGGCCGAGTGTCAGCACGAGTAGCAGCAGACGGTTGAATGTTTTTTGTTTCATCATTGTGGTCGTTCGTTTTTTACTATATAAACTAATGTACGCGTAAATCCTTGCACCATACTCTCGCTGTTTAACTTTTATTAACCGATCGCCATGCAAGTTTTTTTTACTCAGCAGGTTTATGTCAATATAAACCATTTTAAAGTTAGCAGATATGATGAGAAATCTCTTAATTGCACTGCCCGTTGCCTTGGCGATGACAGCATGCAGCAGTAACAGTGACGACCAGCCCTCTCCGGTCATCTGTCCTACATCCGGTATCACCTTGACACGGACCGAGCAGGCACTCGTGGCATCGAACAACGACTTTGCCTTCAACCTCTTGCGGCAGGCCACCCCCCAGTATGCCCCTAACGGCCCTCGCTCAGATGAAGCTGAGAAGAATCTGATACTGTCGCCCATCAGCATCACTTACGCGCTGGGCATGCTGAACAATGGTGCTGCGGGCGAGACACAGCAGCAGATTAATAAGGTGCTGGGATTCCAGGATGCCGGACAGGTCAACGAATTCTGCCGGAAGATGTACCATGAGGCTCCCCGTCTGGATGAGAGCACCAAGGTGTCCATCGCCAACAACATCTATGTGAACCAGGGTTATGAGCTGCGCCCGGCATTCGTGGAGAAAGCTCTCAGCTACTACGATGCGCAGCCCGAGACGCGCAACTTCCACGACGGTCAGACCATGAACGTCATCAACCAGTGGGCCAGCAGCCACACCAACGGTATGATCAGCAAGGTGCTTAATGAGGATACGTTCAACCCCGATGCGGTGAGCTATCTGCTCAATGCCACCTACTTCAAGGGCGAATGGAGTCGGAAATTTAATAAGTCGCAGACCCACAAGCAGCCGTTCCGTGGTTTAACGAGCGTCAGTCAGGTGGAGATGATGAGTCTGGAAGCCCGTTTCAGCTACACCAGCGATGATGACTGCAAACTGCTACAGCTGCCTTACGGCAACGGTGCCTACTGCATGACCATCCTGCTGCCCAACAGTCAGACGGCCACGCTTGCCCAGCTGAGAGCGAAGCTTACCTCTGTGTACTGGCAGCAGTTGCTGCGGCAGTGTACCAACGAGGATGTCGTGGTCCAGTTGCCCCGCTTTGAGGCACAGACCGACACCGACCTGATTAGCTACCTGTCTGCACTCGGCATGTCCAGGGCTTTCGACCCATATAATGCTGAGTTCCCAGACTTCTGCAACCGCTCCACCTACATCGGAATGATGAAGCAGGCGGCCCGCATCCGTGTCGACGAGGAAGGTGCCGAGGCTGCTGCCGTCACTACCACAGGCATGTGTACGACTAGCATTGACTACTACAGGAAAAGTTTCATTGCCGACCATCCCTTCCTCTATGTCATCAGTGAGCAGTCTACCGGAGCCATCTTCTTCATTGGCCAGTACACCGGCAACTGAGCTCCGTCATAGCGAAGTCCAACTCACAACTGTTATACACAATTACGCCGGCTCGATGCGGACATCGGGCCGGCGTTTTGTCTTATAGATTGAAGTGGTATTTCGCTCCTACCTTGAGCCACAGACCTGGCTGCGGCACGTTGCCGTAGTCGACGTAGCGATGCGACAGCAAGTTGTTGGCCTCCATATAAACAGAATAGGTGTCGGCATTCCAACTGAGACGGCTGTCGATGATGGAGTAGGGGTGATAAGCCTGCACCAGTCCATTAGTGTCGGTATACGACCCCATGCGGTCTTGCCATCGATAGCAGAGCGTCCAGTCAATGCGGCTGGTGAGGTGCATCAGCAGTTGTGCCGTCAGCTTGTGGCGCAGATACTCCAGCGAGTATTGCGACTGCAGATAGTCCTCCACATCCTTGTCCTGATGCAGGAAGCAGTAAGACAAGTTGAGAGTTGAGAGTTCAGAGTTGAGAGTGACAGTTGTCTCGAAGCCCACGGTGTTGATGCGCGTGAGGTTGACGCTCTGCCATACGGGATCAGCTTCGCGGGTGTCGCGCACCCAGTCGATGGTGTTGCGCTGGTGATGATGGAAGACGCTGGCCTTGGCTGAGAGCCAGCGGTTGTTATACCTGATGCCTCCCTCTACGGCATGCAGCTCTTCAGGCTTCAGATACTTGTCTGCCTTATGTCCGCCCACGCTGTAGTAGAGCTCGGTAAACGAGGGCATGCGCAGCGAGGAGTTGTATGAGGCATACACCTTCCAGTTGTCGCCCAGCCGGTAGCTGGCATCAATACCTGGGTAGACCTTGAAGGGCATTTGGTTCCATGTGTTCTTGACGGCAATGAATCCGGCAGAGAGGGTGAAGCGCCGCAGCAGGATGTTGTGCTCCAGGTGGAACGAGAGGTTAGAACGGTTCAGTCCTACTTTATAATGGCTAAATGCCTCATTGAGGGGTTCACCCAGATTGGTGCTGACAATGTCCTCGTTGCGAAACTCGGCACCGAAGGCCGTGCGGCCCAGCAGCCAGTCGAACCAGCTGTTCAGGTTGATGCCGAATACATCAGTGCGGTGGTAGTTGAAGGGTACTTTTGCCTCCGAACCCCGTATCAGTTCGAAGCGGTCGTGGCCGCGGTTCCAGCTGATGGCGGGCTTGAAGTGCCATTTCCCCACCACGATGTCGCCCTGAAGGGCGGTAAAGAGCTTGGTGGTATTCTCATACTGCTCGTCGTACTTGGCACTGTAGAAGGTGTTGGATCCGAATCCCTTGGTGGAGAGTCCTGCGTGCCAGGAGAGGTGGGAAGCCTCTCCCCCTGCCCCTCCCTGTATGGCGGGGAGTAAAATGTGGCCTTGATAGAAGGCCTTGAAGCCCGAGTAGTCGCTGTTGAGTGCTCCACTCTTCGAGCGTGAGTAGCCATCGCTGCGCGTGAAGTTGGCACTCAGGCTGTGCTGTCCTAAAGCCACTCGGCCTGCCCCTGAGAGATAGCCATATGAGCCACCTTCTGCTCTTACCTCAGCCATCTTACATCCGACATCTTTCGTCACGATGTTAATCGCGCCTACCAATGAGCTGGTGCCATACACGCGTCCAGCAGGCCCCTCCAGCACCTCGATGCGCTCAATGTCTGAGAGGTCGCAGGGCAGGTCGAAGGCGTTGTGGCCCGTCTGCGGGTCGCAGATGTTGATGCCGTTGAGCAGGATGGTAATCTGCTCCTGTGTACCCCCTCGGATGCCCACGTCCGTCTGGGCACCAATAGGTCCGCGCTGACGTACGTCAACGCCTACGGCCATCTTCAGCAAATCGTTAATACTTTGTACTGGCGCCGCCTGAATATCCTCGCGGCTCAGTACAGTGACCATTCTCGCGGCTTGCCCGAGAGCAAGCGGTGCGCGTGAGCCCGTCACCTCGACATTGTCGAGGGTCGCCTCCTTGTCGATGCCGTCGTCGATAGCCGTCGTGCTGACTGAAGTGCCGTCAGCCACTGTCACATCATCGGCAGTGGTGCTGGCAGCAGCTCTGAGTGTTGCTACGCTGAGCACACCGATGGTGACCACGCGTCCCAGACAGGCAAACAGGGCATACCCTTTCCGCGAAAACTGGCGGAAACGGAGGGCCTTGCGCTGGTTGAATTGTGGTTTGTACATGATGTTTTTTAATAAAAAGACGTGCAAAGGTACATAATTTCTCTTAACTTTCAGCAATTAATGGAAACAAAATGATAATTATTCCTTCCTGTTTAGCACGTAAAAGCATGAAGTGGTATAGAAATTACGCACATACGGAATGCCGCCCAAACACTCAGGCACCTGCAGCGGATGCCATCCGAACTTCGTCTCATAATGAGGGTTGATGAACCAGAGAGTACGGTCGGTGATGGTCATATTGCCTATGCTTTTCAGTAAATGTTCAAACAGTTCTATCGATGTCCTTGTTTCTTTTATCGACATCATTTCCTTGATGCAGCCATCATTCTCTCCGCATGCTTTCAGAAGCAGGCGGTATAGCGCATTGGGAAAGAGATGTACAAAGGGCAGATGGCTGATTACCTTGCTCCTGCATATTTGCTGATGTCCACCGAAAGGCATGTGCCAGGCTGGAAACGACATGAAGATGATGCCGTCTTTGGCGAGAAACTGCGGCAATAGCGAAAGGAAACGCTGTTTTTCACTAATGTGCTCAATCACATCATGGCAGATGATGATGTCGAACGTACCGTGCAGTTCTTCCAGTAAGAATACGTTCGATGCAATAAAGTCGCCTGTAGCGTTGCAGTCTCTAAAAAACTTCCGTGCATCAGCAATTCTCCCCTCCGCAATGTCCACCCCTAGCGTGTAGCATCCCATTTGGGAGAAAGGCAGCAGATTGCCGCCGTCGCCGCAGCCTATTTCCAATATGCGGCAGTCCTCTCCAAGGTGTTTGAACTGCTTGATATACGGAATAAAGTACTTTCGACTGGTCTGGGCCAGTTCGTTAAAATAGAGCCTCCTGTTCTTGTGACGTTCTTGCATATCCTTTTTACTCTCTTTGAATTAGAAATAAAACTGGATGCAAAGTTACGACAATATTTCGCAAGCGATAACAGTTGACTATGGAAACGTGCAGACGCTAAATCATTGTAGTACAGTGGGTTGTGTGTCTGATGGGGTGCTGGTGGTGGAATCGTCATTTCATTTTGCAAAAACTTTTCGTCCGTTGACGATGTTCACGCCCTTTTGCAGGGAAATGATGCGCTGGCCTTGGAGGGTGTAGATAGCATCCTTTGCCTCCGTTTTTTTACTTTTTACCTCTGCAATGCCTGTTGTTTGTGTATCGAATTGGCCTGTGAATGACTCTTGGCTATTCTCTATATCAACGGTGTAGTGTCCTTTGGGGTAGGCTGAGATGTCAATGTTGAGTCCCACGATGGTGCCTGCATTGATAGCTTTCTCATAGAAGGACTTGCCCGTTTCGCCTGTGATGCGTACCTGATAGGCATCATCAATCGGGGCGAGGTCGATACTGAGCTGTTTGTCGTTGTATTCGCCATATAGCGATTGGCTTGCACTCCTCCATAGGGGGGCTTTAGGCCTTTTCTTGGTGGTGTGGTTGAAGTCGATGCGTTGTTTGGAGGCGTTCGTTATCTCAGGGGTGGCTCCGTCTTCATACTCATGGTTGTGGTAGATGACTTCGCCATCAATGGTGCACGACATCAGGAGAGGCGCTGTATCTGTCATTGCACCATCAATGATGTTTATAGTCGGGCCATAGAAACCTCCTACACTTTCCATCCAAGTGGTTTTATGTGACATATTGTCTTCAACTTCCCTGTAAAAACCCTTAAACCCTTGTATGCCTCCTGACTCCCTCTGGCCTATGACATAACGTTGATGATTAATCTGTAGTGTGTCATAGGCATCAAGGGAGAAGTCATACATCATCAGGAAATGTTCGTTAGCCGAGTTATATAGGTACACTTTCCTTTCCGCTTCGTACCATGCTCCTACATAGCTCGGTGATGGCTGTTGTGAAATGGCATCATAATCAGGATAGTCAGGGCTGGCATACCGCTGGCACATCATCTGCTTGCAGGACTTCCCGTCGATGATGGTATCACCATCGAAAAAATAGTACTCAACCCACTGCACAGGGTTACCCGAATTGGCAGCTCCAACCTTCCATACCTTACCATCTTCGATGAATGGACGGTAGTCCATCTGCGTGGCGTGGTCAGGATTAGAACTTGCCTGAGCCAGCATGGCCAGTGTTGCCAGCGTGTTCACGATAAGTAATAATGTTCGTTTCATATCTGTCTTTTTTTTGTTTCACCTTTCATTGCTTAAGAATCTGCTCCAGCGTGATGTCAGGGCTGGTTTCTCCGAATACGTCCTTCTTCAGCTTGAGCTTGCGGTGCTGGACGGCTGAGATGGTAATGCAGTAGATGTTGCCAATGTTGCGGTTGCTGATACCGAGTCGGGTGAGAATGCACAGCCGGATGTCATCCTCCTGCATCATGGGATACTGCTTACGAAGGTTGGCGAAGCGGTTGTTGTCGATGGCATTCAGCGTACGTTCTATTTCGTTCCACTCGTGGGGACTGAGATAGATGAGCGAATCGCCAGTTTGGTTGAGCTTCTTCATCACCTCCATGCGTTCGAGAATGAAGCTCTGAAGAAAGGCAACCACTTCGTTAGCTTGGTGAAGCAGGGCCTTCTGATGCTCTGCCTCCTGCTGCAGTTGGCGCTTCTCCTGGCGTTGTGCCTGCATTCTATATCGAACAACCAGCAGCATCGCTGAGATAACAAAGAACGATGCAATAATGATGATTATTAGTGTGCGCGCGTACATCTTCGAGCTGTATTCCAGTTGTTGGTTCTCCATTTCTTGGCGCAGTGTGTTCTGATAGTATTCGTCTTTCTGCTTGAGTGCCTTGTAATAGAAATCCTCTGCTTTCTCGAAGGCTTCTGCCACACTGTCTTCTACCTGTTTGGCGCCCATCCGTCGGAGTGCAATCTTGGCGAGGTTGCTCTGCACGATGTATGCCAGGTGCGGGTCATCGCCCGGATTGATCTTCCGATAGGCTGCTTCTGCCGAATCAATCATGTTGAGACTGAGATAACTGCGAGCCTGTACTTGTAGTATGCCAGGTCGCAGGTCGTCTGTCGCTACCTGTTCTGCCTGATGGGCATATTTCAGAGCCTGTCGATAGTCCTCTTTTGCCCAGGCGATGTTTGCCAGGCTGGTCAGCGTCTGGCACACCATGTCGTTCATCCTGCTTTTCTTGGCAATGTTGTATGCTCGATGAATGTATCTGAGTGCTTCGTCGTAAGTCCCTTCCTTGCTATAGGCTACTTGTGCAGCGAAGGTTCCTGCATAGTCGAGCAGGATGACGTAGTTGTGCTCGTTGTCAGGATGCTGTTCGTAAATGGTCAGCGCTTGCTTCATCAGTAATAGGGCTTCCTCTGGGTTGCTCTCCGACAGTGCTTCTGCCAGTCGCTGGTGTGCAATATAGTTGGTGTGCCAATCCTCTGACGCTTCAGCCAGATGGATGGCCTCTCGCAGCAAAGTCTCGCCCAGACGGATGCTGTCGCCGGCTAAAGCTGTCTCAGCCTCTTCCAGACAGTCTGTTGCAGTCTGGACCCTGATGTCCTGCTGCTGGCAAGCCGCCAGCAGAAAGGTTGTCATGAGTATGTACCACGTCTTAGTAAGCATAGTAAGCATAGCTACAGAATTTTGATGCAAAGTTACAATTTATTTTTTACATGTCGTGTTGTTGACTCATGGAAAATGTGCAAACAGCAGAAAATCAGAAACAGCTATTAATCAGATTGTTACAGAAATACAGCCTGCAATCATTATGGAAAATTGTTGGTCTGGACATGGAAAGAAAGCAAAAATCATTGCCTGTTATTTCCTAATCTGATAAATAAGTTGTACCTTTGCACAAGACTATCGACAAGCGTAACATGGAAAAAGATACAGTTTTGATATTGAGCGGTGGCGTGGATTCCACTACCTTATTATATGATGAGCAGGAGCGCATTGCCCTTGCCATCTCGTTCGACTATGGCAGCAAGCATAACGCCCGCGAGATACCCTTTGCCCGCTGGCACTGTGAGCAGTTAGGCATCCGCCATATCGTGATACCGTTGGACTTTATGACGCGCTATTTCAAGAGCTCGCTGCTGGAGGGGGGCGAGGAGATTCCTGAGGGACATTATGCCGACGACAACATGAAGTCGACGGTGGTGCCTTTCCGCAATGGCATCATGCTCTCGATAGCCGTAGGCATTGCCGAGTCGAACGGGTTGCGGTATGTGATGATGGCCAACCACGGGGGCGACCATACCATCTATCCCGACTGCCGTCCGGAGTTCGTCGATGCCTTCGATGCGGCAGCCTCGGCAGGAACCTTTGTCAATGTACACCTGCGCTCGCCCTATACCCACCTCACCAAAGCCGACATAGCCCGTCGTGGTAAAGCCTTGGGCATCGACTATGCGAAGACCTGGTCGTGCTACAAGGGTGGCGACAGGCACTGCGGCCGTTGCGGCACCTGTGTCGAGCGACGCGAGGCCTTCGCTGAAGCTGGCGTGGACGACCCTACAGCGTATGAGAGTTGAGTAACCGACCCTTATCCGAACAGGGCGCGGAGGGCTTCTTCGACCTTGCGGACGGCGACGAGCTCTATCTTGAACTTCTTGCGGTTCAGGCCAGAGAGATTGTACTTGGGGATGATGATATGCTGAAATCCTAATTTCTCAGCTTCGGAGATGCGCTGCTCGATACGCGCCACGGGACGAACCTCGCCCGACAGCCCCACCTCGCCGGCCATGCACCAGCCTTCATCGATAGGCGTATCGACATTGCTGCTCAGCACGGCGGCAATGACGGAGAGGTCCATCGCCATATCGGTGACTCGCAGGCCGCCGGCAATATTCAGGAAGACATCCTTTTGCATCAGCTTGAAACCCACCCGCTTCTCAAGCACGGCCAGCAGCATGTTCAACCGACGCTGGTCGAAACCGGTGGCCGAGCGCTGGGGAGTGCCGTAGGCTGCTGACGAGACCAGTGCCTGTGTCTCGACAAGGAAGGGGCGCACACCCTCGATGGCACTGGAGATGGCCACACCCGATAGTCCGTTGTGGTCTTCAGTGAGCAGCAGTTCTGAGGGATTGCTGACCTGCCGCAGTCCCGTCTGCTGCATCTCGTAGATGCCCAGCTCGGAAGTGGAGCCAAAGCGGTTCTTGATGCTGCGCAGGATACGGTACATATAATGCTGGTCGCCCTCAAACTGGATGACGGTGTCAACAATGTGCTCCAGGATCTTAGGACCAGCCAGCGAACCCTCTTTGGTGATGTGACCAATCAGGATGACGGGCACACCCGAGGTCTTGGCAAAGCGCAATAGGGCAGAGGCACACTCGCGCACTTGAGCTATGCTGCCCGCACTGCTCTCTACGTCTTCTGTCGATATGGTTTGTATCGAGTCGATGATGACCAGCTCGGGCTGTACCTCCTTGATATGGCTGAAGATGTTCTCCAGCGAGTTCTCACATAGAATAAGGAAGTTGTCAGTTTCCTGATGTGGGATTCGTTCTGCGCGCATCTTCAGCTGGTGGGCACTCTCCTCACCGCTGACATACAGCACCCGCTTGTCAGTCAGTGCCAGCATCGTCTGCAGCGAGAGTGTAGACTTGCCGATGCCAGGCTCACCGCCTAAGAGCACAATGCTGCCCGGCACCAGTCCGCCGCCCAGCACACGGTTCAGCTCCTGGTCGTGCATGTCGATGCGTGGGTCATCGTGGGCGGAAATATCTTTCAGCCGCAGTATCTTGTTCTGTCGCAGCTGATGGCCTGCTGATGCCGCAGCCGAGGTGGCTGCCACCTGCTTGCGGGTCTCGGCAACCTTAATCTCCTTATACGTATTCCACTGCCCGCAGGCCGGACACTTGCCAATCCATTTTGCTGACTCCTGTCCGCAGTTGGAGCAGACATACATTGTCTTGTCTTTTGCCATAATAATAAGACCAATTATTCACCAATCGTCTGCAAAATTACAAAATTTCTCTTAGCTATCACTTCTAAATCGAGTAAAAAACATCATTTTTTTCATTTTTTAGAGTTCCTCTATGCCACGCAACACTGTGTCCGCGCTTGGGAAGCGGGTATGCGGACGCTCGGTAAGAACGTCCTTCAGATACAGGTTGAGGTCTTCCATACAGTCACCACCGCAGCAGAACACGGAGAAGATGG
>CAMNPM010000005.1 GCA_946548065.1 uncultured Prevotella sp.
TGCGCGAGTTGATGCTGTCGAGGCCTGAGCGCATCTGCGCCCGTTCGCCCTCTGTAGTGCATCCTGCCAGCACCACCAGCGTGACCAGAAGATATGCAATCGTATGTCTCATAGCTACAGTACGTATAATTGGACGGTCAGTGGCGCTGTCGGACGGCCTCGAAGAGGAGGATGGCGGCACTGACGGAGACGTTGAGCGAGTCGAGCCGGCCCAGCATGGGGATGCGGATATGTGCATCAGCGGCACGGCGCCACACATCGGTGAGTCCGGTAGACTCGGTGCCCATCACGATAGCGGTAGCCTGGCGCATGTCGGTGTCGTAATAGAGATGCGAGTCTTGCAGCTGGGCGGTCAGGATGCGAACGTGATGTTGCTTCAGGAAGCTGATGCACTCGTCGCTGGTGCAGGCCACGCACGGTACGGTGAAGATGGCACCGATGGAGCTACGGATAAGATTGGGATTGTAGAGGTCGGTCAAGGGGTCGCACACGATGACGGCATCGGCCTGAGCGGCATCGGCAGAGCGCAAGACGGCACCCAGATTGCCGGGCTTCTCGACGCTCTCCAGCACTACATACAGCGGATTGTCCTTCTCGGGGAGGTCGCTGAGTGTTAGCTGACGGGAACGTACCACCGCCAGTACGCCCTCGGTGCTCCCTCGATAGGCTATCTTCTCGTACACCTGGGGCGTGACCTGGTAAGAGTTGGGGGAAGAGAGGTGAGAGCTGAGGGGTGAGAGGTGAGAGTCAGGAGGGTAGGGGAGCAGTTCTTCGCAATAGAAGAGGCTGTCGAGCTGGTAGCCCGCCTCCAGGCAGTGGGCTGTCTCGCGCTGACCTTCTACAACGAAGAGTCCGGTTTTACGGCGCTCGCTGGACTTCTGCTGCAGCAGTACCAGCTGCTTTACGCGTGGGTTCTGAACACTGGAAATAGTCATTGTCGATGTGGGAAATCTTGAAAAAACAAAGCAGCCCACTCTACAGGGGCAGAGCGGGCTGCTATATATATAATAAGGTATAGTCCTTATTTCTTTGCTTCCTCAGCCACGTCGGCCTCACGGATGGAGCGGCCCATCACGATGAATGCCGTAGGAGCGGCGATGAAGAGCGACGAGAGGGTACCGAAGACAACACCCAGAATCATAGCGAACGAGAAGCTGCGGATGGAGTCACCACCGAGGATGAAGATACACAGCAGCACGATGAGCGTAGTGACAGAGGTGTTGATGGTACGGGCCAGCGTCTGGTTCAGCGAGTCGTTGAAGAGCTGCTGGCGGTCGCGCTTGCCATAGAGCTGGAAGTTCTCACGGATACGGTCGAAGACCACCACCTTATCGTTGATGGAGTAACCAATCACGGTCAGGATGGCACCGATGAACACCTGGTCAATCTCGAGCGACATGGGTACCCAGCCCCACAATACGCTGTAGAAGCCAATCACCACCAGTGCATCGAGAGCCAGCGCGATGGTAGCACCCGTAGAGTAAGCTACATTGCGGAAGCGGATGAGGATGTAGATGAAGATGGCGATGAGGGCGATGATGACCGAGATGATGGCACCATAGGTGATATCCTTAGCCACAGCAGGTCCTACCTTTGCCGAGCTGATGATGGAACCGCCCTGACGAACGTCGGGGTTCTTGAAAGCCTCTACGCTGGCCTGGCTTACGAAGCCGCCCTTCTTCAGAGCGTTGTAGAGAATGGTCTCTGCCTCGTCGTCAACGGTAGGACTGTTCGACTCGATGTCCCAGTTGGTGCTGACACGGATGGTCTTGCCATCGGTACCCAGGGCAATGACGCTGGTGTTGGCCTCCTTGCCGGCATTCTCGCCCACGGTGTTGACAAACACACCAGCCAGTGCCTGGCGAACCTCCTCTACGTGCGACTCCTTATCGAGGGTGATGACATAGTTGCGACCACCGGTGAAGTCGATGCTCTGGCTCAGGCCGCGAACGGCAAACGATACGCAGAACAGCACGGCAGCGCAACCCCAGACGAGGAAGCTCTTGCGGTACATGCCCATGAAGTTGTAGTGGGCATTCTGCATCAGGTTCTTTGAGTAGGCGGTCACGAAAGTGAGGTCGAGCCACTTGTCCTTCTTCATGCGGTTCTCGTAGACCAGACGGGTCAGGAACACAGCGGTGAAGAACGAGCAGAAGATACCGATGATCCATGTGGTGGCGAAGCCCTTGACAGGACCCGTGCCGAAGAACAACAGGATGAAGCCGGTAATCAGAGAAGTGACGTTCGAGTCGAAGATAGCTGAGAAAGCGTTAGAGTAACCCTTGTTGAGAGCCTCCTTCATGCCAAGTCCGCGACGCAGCTCTTCCTTGATGCGCTCGTAGATAAGCACGTTGGCATCGACGGCAGTACCCAGGGTCAGCACGATACCGGCGATACCGGGCATGGTCAGAGCGGCCTGGAACGAGGTCAGAATACCTAAGGTGAAGAATAGGTTGAACAGCAGGGCAATATCAGCCAGGATACCTGGGATAAAGCCGTACAGCATAATCATGTAGACCATCAGCAACACGAAGGCCACGATGAACGAGATGATACCCTGCTGGATAGACTGTGCACCCAGTGAGGGACCTACTACCTCTTCCTGCACGATGCGGGTAGGAGCAGGCATCTTACCAGAGTTCAGCGTATTGGCCAGGTCCTTGGTGTCCTCGATGGTGAAGTTACCAGTAATCTGCGAGTTGCCACCATCAATCTGGTTCTGGATGCGGGGAGCAGAGTAGACGGCATCGTCGAGCACGATGGCTACGCCGCGACCGATGTTCTGCTTCGTAATCTGGCTCCAGCGGCGAGCACCGTCGGAGTTCATCTGCATGGATACTGAGGGATGGCCCATCTGGTCGAAGTCATCCTTGGAGGAGGTGATAACATCACCCTCCAGCGGAGCGCGGCCGTTGGGCTCGGTAATCTTCAGGGCATACAGGGCAAAAACATCACCATGTGTGTTCTCGCCACCGAAGTCCTCAGCCTTGGCACCCCAGCGCAGCTTGCACTCAGCGGGCAGCACCTGACGGGCTATGTCGCTATAGATAACCTTGTTGACATCGGCTGTATCGCGAGCATTGGCATAGCCAACGATAGCCAGACCCTGGGGAACGGGCTGGAAGACGGCAAACAGCGGGTCCTGCTTCAGCGCGTCGCTCTTTGCCTTGGCATCGCCCTTGTTGTCTTTCTTGGCCAGCTTGGCTGCCAGGTCGGAAGTCTTGCTGGATGCAGAGTCGGCAGCTGCTGTTGTGGCAGCGGTGGCTACGGCAGCTGTATCGACAGCAGCAGTGTCGGTAGCGGCAGATGCAGTTGCATCGCCACCCTGGGCTGCATAGCGCTGGTTCAGCTGAGCCAGCAGAGGATAGATCTCCTGCGAATTGTAGGTCTCCCAGAACTCCAGGTTGGCAGAGCCTTGAAGCAGCTTACGTACACGCTCGGGTTCCTTGATACCAGGCATCTCGACCATGATACGGCCCGACTGGCCCTCAAGCTTCTGTATGTTGGGCTGAACGACGCCAAACTTATCAATACGGTTGCGGACTACGTTGAACGAGTTGTCAACAGCCGACTGAACCTCGGCACGCAGTGCACTCTCTACCTCAGAGTCGGTAGACTGGGTGCTCACCTTGCCCTTCATCTGCTGGGTAGCAAAGATGGAAGCCAAGGGACGGCCGTTTGCATTTTGTTTCCAATACTTGATGAACAGAGAGATGAAGTCGTCCTGACTGGTCTCTTCTTCCTTCTTGGCCTGCTCCATCGACTTGCGGTAGGCAGCATCCTGCTTGTGGTCGGCCAGCACGTCGACAACGTCGGGTACTGACACCTCGAGAATCACGTTCATACCGCCCTTAAGGTCAAGACCAAGGCCAATCTCCATCTCGCGGCACTGCTTGAAAGAATAGATTCCGCAGTACACTTTCTCGTTCATGATTGAGTCGAGATACTCCTGACCAGCCTCTTCACCCATTGCTGCTGCCTTGCTTTCGTGGTAGCGAGTTACGAATGAGAAGGAAAGGTAGAAGCAGCAAACGAGAATCAGAACGATTGCGATAAATTTTACAATTCCTTTGTTTTGCATTTTGTTTATTTTATGATTTTAACTTGTTATTTCGCTATTTTAGCCTGCAAATATACTGATTTTTCTTCACTTACCGAAATTTATACGGGATTTTCGCTCATTTTTTAGTCTTTTGGGGCGAATTTTAGCCAACAAATCAGTGGATTATGGTCACTTGCGTCCATCCTGCTGTCTATTTCGCAGAGGAAAGGTTCTAACTGGGCTGAGCAGAAAATATGGTCGATTCGGAACGAAAATGCTTTCTGATTATATGACAAACCGATGCCCCTTCCTGTCTTCGCGAAACAGTCGGTCAGCACCTCCGACATGGTGTGGATGGAGTAGGAGATAGGGTTGTCGTTGAAGTCGCCGCAGACCACGATGGGGTATTGGCTGTGTTCCTCGACATATCGTTTCACGGCACGTATCTGTCCGGCTCGCTTGGCATTGGCTTCGGCCAGCTTCACCAACAGCATCTTTGACTCGGTGCGGGCTGAGTCGGTAGGCATTTTCCCGTGGATAATCTGACGGTATTGTTCACGGTCTTTTGTTGTCAGGTGGCAACTCTCAAAGTGGTTGTTTACTACAATCAGTGTGTCGTTGCCTACTTTTAGCCACCAGGCTGCACTGCCGTTGGCTACCGAAGGGTAGTCGATTCGTTCGCGGTGGATGATGGGGTAGCGGGTGTGTATGCCAAGGGCATTGAAGCTGATGGCCTCGTAGGCCAGGACAAGGGTGTCGTTGTATGCGTATTCTTTGGCATATTCCTTAAAGGCTATTCTCCTCCAGGAGTCGGCATCCTCTTGCGTACAGACAATGTCTGCTTTCTGGGCGCACAGATAGTCGCAGACCGTTCGGAATCCATCCTCGTATTTATAGTTGCCGCCATAGGCGCACACATTATATGAAATCACCTTCAGGGCATCCTCGGGGATGCTTTGCGGAGAATTGATGGGAAGATAGGTGCTAATAGGCCCATAGGCGGCGATATATCCGAGGACGGGAATCCACACCTTCCGCCATTTGAATATCAGCCAGAGGAACAGGAATGCCATGTTGATGAGCAGGAAGATGGGAAAAGTCATGCCTACTGTCGATAGCATGGGATGGTCTGTTGGGTTCAGTCGGTCGCTATAGCCCACCAGCAACATCACGATGATAGTGGCGATGTTGGCACCCGCCATCATCTGGATGGAAAAATTCTTCAGTTTGTTAATCACGACTCGCGGCTCTGATCAAAAAGTTTCTGCTTCTCTTCCTTGGTCAGACTGTCGTAGCCGCTCTTGCGTATCTTGTCCAGAATAGCATCAATCTCCTCTTGGTTCTTATGCTTGCGGGCATTGTATTCCTCGTCTGACTCGGTGCGGGGATTGGTATGCTCTGCCTTCATCTTGGGATGCTGGCGGTGCTGCTCATAACGATGCCGCAGGTTGTCGAAGAACTCCTGTCCTTGATAGCGGCCGAAGTTCTGGCTCGAGTCCGGGTGCTTTTGCCAGTAGCGGATGAGCAGGTAGCCAAACAGCATGCCGCCCAGGTGTGCCATGTGGGCCACGCCGTCCCCAGGGCCGCTCATGGCCGAGAACAGTTCGATACCTATATATCCCACTATCAGCCATTTTGCCTTGATGGGGAACGGAAAGGGGATGATGAACAAGCGCTCGTTGGGGAATATCATGCCAAAAGCCAGCAGGATGCCGTACACGGCACCAGAGGCTCCTATCGTTGTCCAGAGGTTGATATAGGCTCCGGTGGTCATCTGCACACCGCCGGCATTCACATACTGGTAGGCGGAGATGCCTTGTATCGTGTAGTCGGCATACTGTACCAGCTCCTGGATGATACCGGCACCAATTCCACAAACAATGTAATAAAAAAGGAATTTCTTCGGTCCCCACACACGTTCTATCACGCTGCCAAACATCCACAGGGCAAACATATTAAAGAATATATGCGCAAAACCGCCATGCAGGAACATGTAGGTGAAGAACTGATAGATATGGAAATCGCTGGCCAAGAAGAAATGTAGACCAAATAGTGATGCCAGGTCAATTCCGCGCGTTTGTAGCACCCAGGTTGCCACAAATGCCAGAAAGTTGACAATCAAGAGATTCTTGGTCATTGAGGGCATGTTATTCATATTTGCATTTTGTTTATTACCAACTAATTATTTACCTTGTTAACGCGTTTCGTGCGCAAAATTACGAAAAATATCCGTTTTAAAGCAAAAAAATAGGGTAATACCAACTTTTTTTCATGAAAAAAGTGATTTTTTTCCTTTTTTTGTTTGTTTTTTGAATACTTTACCCTATATTTGCGTCAGAAATATAATTAAACCACTTATCATTCACATTTTAAACCAAAAAATTATGAACAAAACAGAATTGATTGATCAGATTGCAGCAGGCGCTGGTCTGACAAAGATTGACGCAAAGAAGGCTCTTGAGGCCACAGTAGCCGCTATCATTGATGCTCTGAAGAAGGGTGACAAGGTACAGCTTGTAGGTTTCGGTACTTTCGCAGTTTCCGAGAAACCCGCTCGCGAAGGCATCAACCCCGCTACTAAGCAGAAGATTCAGATTGCTGCCAAGAAGGTTGCCAAGTTCAAGGCTGGTGCAGAGCTTGCTGACGCTGTGAAGTAATTCGCAATTGTAAATAAAAAATTAAAGAGGCCTTCCCTGCGGAAGACCTCTCTTTTTTTATACAACATTGTTATAGCCTTACTTGGGCTGTTTGCCGATGTAGGCCAGAATACCACCGTCGACATAGAGCACGTGACCATTGACGGCATCTGAGGCGTGCGAAGCCAGGAACACAGCGGGACCACCCAGCTCAGAGGGGTCGAGCCAGCGACCGGCAGGTGTCTTGGCGCAGATGAACGAGTCGAACGGGTGACGGCTTCCATCAGGTTGACGCTCGCGCAGGGGAGCGGTCTGGGGGGTGGCAATGTAACCCGGGCCAATACCATTACACTGGATGTTGTACTCGCCATACTCAGAGCAGATGTTACGGGTCAGCATCTTCAGGCCGCCCTTGGCAGCAGCGTAGGCACTGACGGTCTCACGGCCCAGCTCTGACATCATTGAACAGATATTGATAATCTTACCCTCCTTGCGCTCCATCATCTCAGGGATGACGGCACTGGCGCAGATAAACGGACCCACCAGGTCGATATCGATGACCTGCTGGAACTCAGCGCGCTTCATCTCGTGCATCGGGATGCGCTTGATGATGCCAGCGTTGTTGACCAGGATGTCGATGTTGCCCACCTCCTGATGAATCTTTTCAACCAGCGCCTTCACTCCGTTCTCGTCTGTTACATCGCAGACGTAGCCCTTCACATTCTCAATGCCGGCCTCCTTGTAGTTGGCCAGACCACGCTCGAGGGCAGCCTCGTTGATGTCGTTAAAGATGATGTTCTTGATACCTGCTTCTACAAATGCCTTTGCAATGTTGAAGCCAATGCCGTAAGATGCGCCTGTAATCCACGCATTCTTGCCTTCTAATGAAAATGGATTTGCCATAAGTAGTCTTGTTTTAAGTTAAAAGAAGTTGTCCAAGGCGGATTCGAACCACCACAAACAGAACCAAAACCTGTTGTGCTACCATTACACCATTGGACAATTCAAGCCTATTTCTGACTTCAAAGTCGAAGAATCAGCTGTTTTTCGGGTGCAAAGGTAGTGGTTTTTTAGGCCACTACCAAATTTTTTCCCAATTATTTCACTGTCAAAAGGTAATAATTCTTTTTTCCTTTCTGTGCCAGCAGATACTTTCCGTCAATCAAATCCTCTGCTGTGACAGGGCGATTCTGGTCTGTCAGCTTCTCTTTGTTCAGCGACACACCGCCTCCTTGTACCATCTTGCGCATTTCGCCTTTTGAGGGGAATACGGGGGTTATGGTGGTCAGCAACTCGATGGCGGGCTGGCCCAACTGGTCTTTACTAATCTCAAATTGAGGAACACCGTCAAATACGTCAAGGAAGGTCTGCTCGTCCAACTTCTCCAATCCTTCCTTGGTAGACTTGCCGAAGAGCAGGTTTGAGGCCTCTATGGCTGCGTCTAATGCTTCCTGAGAGTGTACCATAATCGTTACTTCCTGAGCCAGACGCTTCTGAAGAATGCGACGTCCGGGATCTGTCTTGTGCTCCTCAACGAGAGCATCGATGGTCTCTTTCTCCAACGAGGTGAAAATCTTGATGTAGCGTTCTGCATCCTCGTCTGAGACATTCAGCCAGAACTGGTAGAACTTATAGGGTGTAGTACGCTTGGGGTCGAGCCAGATGTTACCGCTCTCGGTCTTGCCGAACTTCTTGCCGTCGCTCTTGGTGATGAGCGGGCAGGTGAGGGCAAAGGTCTCCACCTCGTTGCCCAGTGTACGGCGAATCAGCTCCGTACCCGTGGTCATGTTGCCCCACTGGTCGTTGCCACCAAGCTGAAGCTTCACACCGTAGTGCTGGTAGAGATACAGGAAGTCGTAGCCCTGCAGCAGCTGATAGGTAAACTCAGTGAACGACAGTCCGTCGCGGGCTGTTCCGTTCAAGCGCTGCTGTACGCTCTCCTTGGCCATCATGTAGTTGACGGTGATGTGCTTTCCCACCTCACGGGCGAAATCCAGAAAGGTGAAGTCTTTCATCCAGTCGTAGTTGTTCACCATAATGGCGGCATTGGCTTCTTTGGACTCAAAGTCAAGGAACTTTGCCACCTGAGCCTTGATGCACTCCTGATTGTGGCGGAGTGTTTCGTCGTTCAGCAGGTTGCGCTCCTGGCTCTTGCCGGAGGGGTCGCCAATCATTCCCGTGGCACCTCCTACCAGAATGATGGGCTTATGTCCACAGTGCTGTAGGTGGCGCAGCATCATGATACCGCAGAGATGGCCGATATGCAGTGAGTCGGCCGTTGGGTCGGTACCCAGGTAGGCTGTTACCATTTCTTTTTGGAGCAGTTCTTCCGTGCCGGGCATCATCTGTGCCAGCATTCCGCGCCATTTTAGTTCTTCTACAAAGTTCTTTTTCATTTATTTTTAATTTTATTTTCGATGTTTCGATATTCCGATGTTCCGATATTCCGATGTTTCGATATTTCGAGGTTTCGATATTCCGATGTTTCGATATTCCGATGTTTCGATATTCCGATGTTCCGATGTTCCTGGGCCTTAAGGTACGGGGTCGTAGCCTGATCCGCCCCAGGGGTTGCAGCGAAGGATACGCCAGATGGCTAGTGCTAGTCCCTTGAAAGGGCCGTGCTTAATGATTGCCTGGCGGGCGTATTCGCTACAGGTGGGCGTAAATCTGCACGAAGGTCCCAGCAGGGGAGAAATGGCAATCTGGTAGAAACGGATGGGCAGGATAAGCACCCATGCCAAAGTTCTCGTTATGTAATGCCACAGTGTTTTCATAACTTCTCTGGCATTCTTTGCAGCAGGTTGCATACCCGCTTCTCCACCTCTTTTGTGCTGATGTGCTGGTCTGACAGCCATACAAAGGCAAGCAGTAGTTGCTGGTCGGCAGGCAGTGCGTCGTATAGCTGTTGCTTGTGATGCCTGTAGGCTTCGCGCACCTGACGCTTCACGCGATTGCGGTCGACGGCATGCTTGAATCGCTTCTTGGGTACACTGATGAGTATTTCTACGGGTGAGTCGTATTCTGTTCGTCCCTTCTTCATGAAGACCACTCTCAATGGAAAGGCAGCCATGGAAAGGCTTCCTCCTCCAAAGAGCGTTTCTATCAGTTTTCGGCTGACCATGCGCTCCCGTTTTCTCAGTGTAGGAGCCGTCATATAATTAAGGTATATGTTAACCTTGCTTCTCCAACAGGAAGTGCTGTAGGGCACTTGTCATCGACGGATACTTCTCAGAGGGAGCCTCCAAGTCGAGTCGAAGTCCGGCATCCTTTACAGCCTTGGCCGTGGCAGGCCCAAAGGTGGCTATTGCAATATCGCCCTGGTTGAAGTCGGGGAAGTTCTTGGTCAGTGACTCGATACCTGACGGACTAAAGAAAATCAGCATGTCGTAGTCGAAGTTCTTTACTTCTTCGGGCGTGAAATCGTTGCTGACGGTGCGATACATCACACACTCGCGATGATTCAGCTTCTTGGCTTCAAGCAACTGGGCGACGGTGTCGTTGTGGACATCGCTCATGGGAACCAAATACTTCTCTGACTTGTGTTTGGCCATTGTGGGTATCAGGTCGTCAATCTTACCTGTTGTTCCAAAGAACACCTTACGCTTGCGATACTGCACATACTTCTGAATATAGAGCGAGATGGTCTCTGTGACACAAAAATACTTCATGTCCTCAGGGATGGCTACTCGCAGCTCCTTAGCCATTGTGAAGAAGTGGTCGATAGCATGGCGGGAGGTGAAAACAATAGCCGAATAGTCTAGTATGTTTATCTTTTGTGCACGGAAATCCTTGGTGGAAATTCCTTCAACCTTGATAAAGGGGCGGAATACGAGCTCTACCCCGAACTTGCTGGCGATGTCGTAGTAAGGCGACTTCTCGCTTGATGGTTTAGGTTGCGAAACCAGAATCTTCTTAATCATCAGAGTACTAAAAATTTATTTTCAAACTATTTGCCGTTATCTCCAATGCAGTCCAGAGGGAAAGCAAAGGAACGATTTCGAGGGTGCAAAAGTACAAAAAAATCTGCAATCTGACAACTAAATGTCGGAAAAAGATGGTGTAACACTTGTAAATCGTTAGTATTTTAACGATTCCTAATATAATAAAGCAATAAATGATGACATTTTGTTGTGTCAACCCGAAGTATGCCTGTAAGACGACGGCAGGGAAAAGTAGTATGCCTTCCAGTGATGTGATGAAGAGAAATGACTTGATCCACTGTACGTTTCTTTTACCTCCGAAGAATACTATGTTGACAATGGAATAGAGTGCCAATTTTAGCAGGAAATAACCCGTTATCAAAGCCAGGAAGATGGCTATTAGGTAATATTTCGATTTCAGTACGAAGGTGTCGCCAAAGAGACCGATAGTATACAGATAACACAGCAGTGCAATGTGAGTGCAGGTCAGAAATGCCAGAAAAGTCTGAAAGCGAAGTTCGTTGGTAGTCTCGCTCACGTCGCTTGTGCTCTCACCGAGCCAGACAAGGCTTTTGGCTTGCCGGATAATAAAGCCACGCGCATTGGCGATGGATATGACTGCCATCATGAAGCATACAAGCAGTAGGGCGGTGATGACGTTGTCACCGCTGATGCTATAGTTGATAGGATCGCCAGCCACGCCGTAGCGACCTCCTGGCAGTTCGGGATGGAACAACGTGTCTTTCGAGAAGAACCCTTCGCGATAATACTGTGGCAGTTGCGCATCGAGCAGGTTGCGCCCTTTGTCATGTCCTGGCAGATGCAGGGTGTCTGGACGCTGGCTCCAGCGTATTTCCGATGGTTTGAAGTGGGCTTGTATGGCAGAGTCCTGCTGTGCAGGTGTGGCATTGCGAGGCAGCCAGCTGAGTACCATCTTAGGCGTAAGTACGGTGCGCTGGGGGACTGCTGAGTCTCCCGGCACACTAGTATTTCCGTGGGCGATGCTATCCTGCTGCAGTACCATTTAGTCAGATTCCGAATTCGCGCTTGATATCATCGATGCGGTCAAGCTTTTCCCAGGTGAATAGCTCTACGTCGATGGTTTTTGTTTCATGGTAGCGGCTGGAAAAGGTTTTCTTCACCACCTCAGGCTGTCGCCCCATATGTCCATAGGCTGCCGTCTCCAAGTACATAGGTTGGCGCAGCTTCAAGGTGCGCTCGATGGCTTTCGGGCGCAGGTCGAACAGCTTCTCAATGCGCTTGGCAATCTCACCGTCAGTCATGTTGACCTTCGATCGGCCGTATGTGTTCACGTAGATATTCATGGGTTTGGCTACACCAATGGCATAGCTCACCTGAACAAGCATCTCGTCTGCTACACCTGCAGCCACCATGTTCTTGGCTATATGGCGGGCTGCATAGGCAGCAGACCGGTCGACCTTCGACGAGTCCTTGCCCGAGAAAGCTCCGCCTCCGTGGGCACCCTTGCCTCCATAGGTGTCGACGATAATTTTGCGGCCGGTGAGTCCGGTGTCACCATGAGGTCCGCCAATGACAAACTTGCCTGTGGGGTTGACGTAATACTTGATGTCGTCACCAAACAGTGCGAGTACTTTCTCAGAGTGGATTTTGGATTTGACGCGGGGAATCAGGATGTTGATTACATCGTCCTTGATGCGTGCCAGCATCCGCTCGTCGTTTGCGTCAAAGTCGTCATGCTGGGTAGAGACTACAATGGTGTCGATGCGCTCGGGGATGCCGAAATCACTGTACTGAACGGTAACCTGACTCTTGGCATCCGGGCGCAGATAGGTCATCGTCTGGCCTTCTTTCCGAATCTCGGACAAGGTGCGCATAATCAGGTGGGCAATGTCAAGCGATACGGGCATCAGGCTCTCCGTCTCGTTGGTGGCATAGCCGAACATCATACCCTGATCGCCAGCACCCTGTTCGTCCTCGTCGCCATTGTCTACGCCGCGGTTGATGTCCTCGCTCTGCTCGTGGATAGCCGTTAGAATACCACACGAGTTGCCGTCGAACTGATATTCAGCTTTGGTATAGCCTATCTTCTTGATGGTGTTCCTGGCTATGGTCTGTAAGTCGATATAGACCTCACTACGTACCTCACCCATGATAACCACTTGTCCTGTGGTGACAAATGTCTCGCAAGCCACGCGAGCCTTGGAGTCGTAGGCCAGAAACTGGTCCAGAATTGCGTCACTTATCTGGTCGGCCACCTTGTCGGGATGGCCCTCGCTTACTGATTCTGAAGAAAACAAATAACTCATAATTCTATTCTTTTTGGGTGCAAAGGTACAAATAAACGGCGGATTATCCAAATCCGCCGTTTATTTTTCACTTGTCCAATATTACTTTTTACCTTATTTTGTTTCAGGTAGCATGACAACTTCTAAGTGGTTGCCGCTCTTGAGCAGCTGGTTCAGGAAGTCACGCACTGAATCTGTGGTCATAGCTTCGACTGTTTTCTTGTAGTCGCTATACACATCCAGGCCATAGTCCTTATAGGTTGTGATGGTGTTGATCCAGTAGCTGTTCTTCTTGGCATCCACGTCTATCTGTTTCAGCATGTATTCCTTCACCTTCTGCAGCAGGTCGGGGTCAACAGCCTTCTGCATGTTGGCTATACCCTCCCGCAACAGACGTACGGCTGTCTCTTGCTTGTCAGGATTCATGGGGCAGTAAGCCTGCAGCTGGGCCTTGGCCTGATGGCTGCTGTTGTTGAAGCCACCATAGGCACCGCACGAGTAGGCTGCGCTCTCGTCCTCACGTATAGTCTTCAGGTAAATCATGGAGAGCACCTGGCCTACAGCGTCAATCTTGACGATATTGTCCAGGGTATAAGGCATGTCGGCATACCATATTTCATAAGCTGTTGCCTTAGGAGACTCGGTCTTAACCTTGAAATGATTATTGACCTCGCCCTTGAACAGTGTCTGGATTTCATTGAAGTCGTCGGCCTTGGCATCCGTTGCAGGCAGCGAAGCCACATACTGCTCAATGAGTGGACGAATGGCCTGCTCGTCGAAGTTGCCTGCAATCACAAAGGTGAACTGGCCGGCGTTCTGAAAACGCTCCTTGGCTATCTGCAGGATGCGGTCGTAGTTGATGTCCTTCAGGTCTTTCACATCCAGCTCAGTGTAGCGGGGATTGTGGGCATACAAGTTAGCCGACAGCGAGTCGGAGAACACGGCTTTGGGTGACAACGACTTGTTCTTCAGGGCCATGTCGAGCTGAGTCATCAGGTTCTGGAACTGCTTGTCATCCTTCTTGATATTGGTGAAGTAGAGATATGACATCTGGAACATGGTTTCAATATCCTTCGGTGTAGAGTGAGCCGTCAGATACTGGCGGGTGTTGCCCAGCGTCAGGTCGGCATCGCACTCCTTACCAGCCAGTGCCTTCTGCAGCTCAGTGTAAGAGAAGTTACCCAGCCCACTCATACCTATTGCAGTGTCAAATACCTTTAGGTTGGTATAGTCGGCAGCACCGTACATCGACTTGCCACCCATGGCAAAGGCCTGCATCTGCACTTCGTCGTCCTTGAAGTCTGTCTTCTTCAGAATCACGGTGGCACCGTTCGAGAGCGTCAGCTCTTTGTAGCCGAAGGTCTTGTTCTCTGCCTCGCTCACAATCTTTCCAGCCTTGATGGTGGCAACATCTACCAGAGGCTCGTCTTTGACGTTGTCCACGTATGCCTCTATCTTTTCAGCGCGGGCAGCAGCTACGGCAGCAGCCATGTCCTTCTCGGTAGGATAGACATTGCCTTCCTTCTCCTGAGCCATAATCATGACAACGAGATTGCTATCCGTTTCGCTAATCAGTTCGGGCAGCATCTGGTTGATAGCCTGTACGGGAATGTTGGGGGCAAGCTGCTGCATGGTCTGATAGAGCACGTCCAATGGGGGAATAGGCTCGTTAGTCAGATAGTGGTCGCGATAGGCATTGCCGAACTCGTCGTTCTTGCGCTTGTCGCGGTTAGTGTAGCTTTTCTCCAGACCGCTCAGATAGTCAGCCTTGGCACGCTCGTACTCCGTAGCGGTGAAACCGAACTTACGGACTCGCATGGCCTCACGGTAGAGTGCTTGCATGGTCTCTATCTCTTTTCCCTCCTTGGGAATGCCAATCAGCTCGAAGCAGTCCTTGGTCCTGGAGAGCAAATAGTGACTGTCACTGGCAAAACCTTGGAAGAAGGGGCAGGCTGCATCCTGCGTCATCTCTGACAGGCGCTGGTTGATCATCTGCGAGATGACGCTGAAGGCATAGTCCTGAATGAGGTAGGTCATTGACGACTTCTCCTCGGGCTTAGTAGCTTCGTGCTTCATCATCACCCAGATGTTGGCCATCTGCATCTCCTTGTCTTTCTCGAAGACATAGATAGCCTCCTTGTTGTCGGGAACGGCCTCGGGCACTACCTTTGGTGCATCAGGGGCAACCTTAATGCCGGAGAAGAGCTCCTTGATCTTGGCTTCCATGTGGTCTACATCGACATCACCGACAACGATGATTGCCTGATTGTCCGGACGATACCATTTCTGATAGTAGGCCCGCAGGGTCTGGGGCTTGAAACTGTCGATGACCGACATCAAACCGATGGGCAAACGTACGCCATACTTTGAACCGGGATATACCTTAGGCAGGGCGCGCTGGAGCATTCGCTGTGAGGGCCCTTCTCCCAAGCGCCACTCGTTGTGTACCACGTCGCGCTCCTTGTCTATCTCGTCAGCTTCCAGCAAAAGGCCGTTCGACCAGTCCTTCAGTATCAGCAGACACGAGTCGAGTGCCGTAGCTCGTTTGGTGGGTACGTTGCAGACGCGGTAGACGGTCTGGTCAATAGAAGTATAGGCATTCAGGTCAGAGCCAAACTCGACACCCAGCGAACGGGTGAATTCTATGATACCATTGCCCTTGAAGTGTTCAGAGCCGTTGAAGGCCATGTGCTCCAGGAAGTGAGCCAGACCGCGCTGCGATTCATCCTCGTTGATGGAACCCACGCGCTGGGCAATGTAGAAATTGGCCACATGTTCAGGATACTCATTGTGGCGGATGTAATAAGTCAGTCCGTTGTCCAGTTTTCCGATTCGTACGGCGGGATCGACGGGAATGGGCGGCAGCTGCATTACCTGCGCTACCAAAACTGTCGCACTGAAACTCAGAGCGACAGCCAGGAATAAATTCTTGAAGTTCATTGGTTTAATATTAGTTGAAATAGTATTTCACTCCAATCTGTAGGCGCCAGCACTGGCCATAGCTATGATTGTAGTCCCATGTGCTCTTCAAGAGCGAGCCGTCGTTGGAGGTATTCATGCGGTAGATGGGTACGCCATTCTCTTTCTTTGCCACGCTCAGCAGGCGGATAACGTTGTTCGACATACCGGGAGCATACTTCTGTACGCCCCACTTCGAGTTGAGCAGGTTTCCGATGTTCTCGAGGTTGGCAATGAGCTGCAGTTTATGACGGGTGTTGCCAATCTTCAGGTCGAAGTCGTGCGCCCACTTGAAATCAAAGGTGTGCACCCAGGGAGCACGTGCCGAGTAGGCTTCTGCATATTCGCCCTTGTGGCTCTTCAGGTAGTCGTCCTGCTCCACATAGTTCCAGAAGGCGACGCGGTCATCATCGCTGACAAACTTGATTTCCGAGTCGTCGCGGGGAATGTACATCAGGTCGTAGGCCAGTCCGTCACCGTTCAGGTCGTTCGAGTAGCAATAGCTCCAGCCCGAGGGCGAGTAGCCGCTATAGAACAGCGAGTAGTGATCCTTGCCCCACTTATAGCTGACATTGGCGATGATGCGGTCGGGTGTTACGTAGCTCGATGGACGCACGTCGGTAACGTTTGGTCCGTTGACCGTGTGCAGATACTGCCATGCTGCCGAGGCATTCGAGCCAGGCATGCCAGTTACCTCCTTGTTCACGGTGTGTGTATAGGCTGCCATGATGCGCAGGTCCTTGATGGGCTCGGCATTCAGCTGCAGGCTGGCGGTGATACCATATCCTTTGCTGTTGTTGGTTAGTACACATACGTTCGAGTAGTTGGTGTAGTAGTTCCAGTCAGCCTTGTTCGACGGATAGATATAGCGGTTGTCTGCACCCTTGAAGCGTTCCCATGTCTCGTCGGGGTTCTTCTGGTTCCAGTTGTCCAGATGGACGGCATTGATGTGCTTGGTGTACATAAACTCACCCGTCAGTGTGAGGGGGAACGACACGGGGACTACATAGTCGATGCCTATCGAAGTCTTCCATTCCTGCGGCATCTTGAAGTTGTGGTCTACACCGGCAACGGCAGAAGGAATCACACCATTCGGATCCATGCTGACGGGAGCACCCAGCTTGTCGCGAATGCCAGCCACATCGGTGGTCAGCCCTCCTGCAAAGTTAGCCAGACGGGCATCTCCCTGTCGGGCAATGACAAGGTTTTGGATCATACCCGAGTTGGAGGGCATATTGGTGAAGAATACCAGTGGCAGACGTCCTACGAAGATACCCGTACCACCGCGCACCTTCAGCTGGCGGTCGCCAAAGACATCCCATGAGAAGCCGATACGCGGAGAAATCTGAATGTGAGTCTTGGGCCATGAACCCACGTCGAGGTGACGACCTCCGAAATCCAGGTCATAAAGTGCCTTGTTGAAAATCAGGTCGCTCTTGTTGAAGGCGATGTTGTCGAAGCGGATACCGGCAGTCAGCTTCAGGTTGTCCAGCGCGTTCCACTCGTCTTGCAGGTAGAGTCCCATCTGGTTGAAGCGCACCTTGGCTTGTGGATTGGTTTCGCCGTCATAGCCGTAGGCCAGTGCCACACCAATGGGGGCTGCACCGTCCATGAAGTCCTGCATCGATGCATAGCGGTAGTAACCCGTACCCTGGCGCATGTAGCTGTTGTAGGCTATCTGGTGCTCGAAATTCAGGCCGGCCGTCAGCTTGTGTGCTCCCAGATAGTAGGTAAAGTTGTCGTTGACGGTCAGAATCTTGTTCTGTACGCGATTGTTATAGGTGAATAGCTCATAGCCCAGCGTCATATATGGGTCGCCATCTTTGAAGATGTCTATCATGGGGAAAATGCTGGAGTTAGAACCACGCGGATCGTCTTGGTTTGAATAGGTGATGAGCAGCTGGTTGCTGATGTTGTTGCCGAAACGGCTGTTCAGGTCGGCAGAGAAGGTAGTTACCTTGTTCTGCAGCGAATAGAATGAATTGGCAAATGCCATTGAGTTGATACTGATACATGCCGAGGTCAGACCGCCTACATCACGCGACGATGCATTGGGGGTCATCCATTTCTCGTTGTTAGTATGGTTGAAGCGCAGGGCCAGATGGTGGTTGTTGGTGATGTTCCAGTCCAGACGGGCCAGGTACTTGTTGTTGGTGATACCACCAGGATAGCTGTTGGCTGATCCTGTGTCGTAGCCATATATGTTCTTTACGTATTCAGAGATCATGTTCATGTCGCTCAGCAGCGTTCGCGAGGTGTAGGTCTTGCTGTCGGCACCTTCGCCTGTAGCATCGGGGTGCCAGTAGGTAGGCACGTTCTCAGACACTGAGCGCTCATAGTTGGCAAAGAAGAACAGTTTGTCCTTGATGATAGGACCACCCAGGGTGAAGCCAAAAGACTTTTGCTCATCCGGGTTGGGTTCGGCATTCTGCTTGCCGTCCACACGGTTGCCGTGCAGGTCCTCACTGGTATAATAGAAGTAGGCTGTTCCTTTGAACGTGTTCGTTCCCGACTTGGTGACGGCGTTGATGCCGCCTCCCACGAAGTTTGACTGTCGCACATCGTAAGGCGACACCACAACCTGTACCTCGTCGATGGCATCCATTGATACGGGCATGCCTCCACCGGGCAGGTCGCTCGACAGACCGAAGTTGTTGTTGAGGTTGGCACCGTCCAGCGTGAAGTTGCTCGAACGGCCGCTGCTACCGGCGAAGCTGTTGGAACCGCCATAGTAGGGCGACAGTTTCACAATGTCGCCAATGCCGCGACTGATGGTTGGCAGCTCCTGGATGATACGGTTGTTGATATTGGTTGAGGCTCCGGTTTTCTCGGCGGTAAACTTTGATGCCTTGCCGCTGACTACTACTTCGGACAGCTCGGTGGTGTTCTCGTTGAGCCGCACGTTCAACTCGTATGTCTCGGCCAACTCGAGCTCAATGCCTTGGAATACCTTGGAGTCATAGCCGATGTAGCTCACCGTGACAGTGTAGGGCCCCCCATTACGCATACCTTGGATGGTGAAACGACCGCTGGTGTTGGTCACGGCGGCGTATTTCGTTCCTGAGGGTTCATGGGTGGCTTGGATTGTTGCACCAATCACTTCTTCCTTGGTGTCTTCCATGATCACTTTTCCGCTCAGGGCAGAGGTGGTGACCTGGGCCAATAGTGTCAACGTCGATGTCAACATCAAGGCCATTAAAAATAGTTTCTTTTGCATATTGATCAATATTAATTCGTATTTGCGTGCAAAATTAATTAATTTTTTAGAAAATAAGTAATTTTTGCTGGATTTTTTGCTATCTGTAACCTAATTCTCTTTCAGTTTGGTTCCTGTTCGGGCTTCTACTACGTTCACCACGTAGTCGCCCAGCTTCTCGCACTCGTTGATTAGGTCCATGTAGATGGTTCCTACGGCATAGCTGTACTGATGGTTGTTGATGTCGTTGATGTTCTGCGACTTCAGCTGGTTGCGGTAGTTGTTGATCTCATGCTCGATGTTGTAGGTGCGGTTGACGTTGTACGACTCCTTGCGTCCGCCCAGGAGAGTGTTCATCTGCGAGAGGGCCTGTTCGGTCAGTGCCATCATCTGGTGGATATGTTCGTAGTGTCGGTCGTTGAAGTGGTCTTTCTTGTCCTGCACTTTTCGGTGGATGGTTCGCGCCATGTGGTAGCATGAGTCGCCTATCGACTCCAGTTCCGATATTTCACGGAGCATGGCCCGTATCTTGGCCTTCGTGTCGTCCGACAGGTGGGCGTCGCTCACTTGGTCCAGGTATTTGGCAATCTCTATCTCCATGTTGTCCGAGATGGCTTCGTATTTTGCTATGCGCTCGTATTCCTTTTTGAATTGCTGTTCGTTTTTCTCGGTCAGCATCTCTCGCACCATGCCGAACATCCGTTGCATGCGTATGGCGAATGAACTGACCTCCTTCTGTGCCTCGAGCACGGAGAGCTCAGGAGTTTTCATCAGTCCCGACTGGATGAAGTGCAGGCGGAAGTCCTCCTCCTCGTCGGTGGTTTTGGGTTTGATGATGCAGCATACGAGGCGCTCGATGTACTGGACGAAGCCAATCAGAAGGAGGGTGTTGACGACGTTGAGTGCTGTGTGGAACGTAGCTAGCACGATGGTGGCCTTGAGTGCGTAGTCGGGTGCGAAAGTGGGTGTGGACGGGTTGAATCCTGCTGCCTGACAAACCTGTGCGACAAAGGGATTCAGCAGGATGAGTGCCCAGGTAACGCCGATGGCATTGATGACGAAGTGTGCAAAGGCAGCTCGTCGGGCTTGCACGTTGGCGGTCATGGCCACGATGTTGGCTGTGATGGTGGTTCCGATATTCTCGCCCAGCACCAGCATGATGCCCAGTTGGATGTGCAGTATTCCCGTGCAGCAGAGCAGCATAGTGATGGCCATGATGGCGGCCGACGACTGTACACATAGTGTGAGCAGTGTGCCCATGAGCAGGAAGAACAGTGAGTTCCAGAACCCTGGGGTGCCGAAGTTCTGGAAGAATCCCATGAGGGCTGTGCTGGCTTCCGGATTCTGCACGATCATGAATCCTGTGTCTTTCAGTGTGCCTAAACCTAAGAAGAGGAAGGCCAAGCCAAACAGTAGGTCGCCCACCGTGCGGCGGCTTTTCATGTAGATGAGAATGATTCCCAGGAAGAAGGCTATGTAGACGTAGGGTGTGATGTGGTAGGCAAAGCCCAGCGACATGACCCATGCGGTGACGGTGGTGCCGATGTGTGCGCCCATGATGACTGCGATGGCTTGGAGAAGCGACATCAGTCCTGCGTTGACAAATGAGACGGTCATGAGTGTGGTGGCGGTCGACGATTGTACGACGGCCGTCACGAACATGCCGGTCAGCATGCTGGTGAGGCGGTTGGAGGTCATGGCCCCGAGCAGGTGGCGAAGCTGTGGGCCGGCCATCTTCTGCAGGGCTTCGCTCATCGACTTCATGCCCAGCATCAGCAGTGCCAGCGAGCCTAGAAGCTTGAAAATGATCCAAATCGACATGAGAACTTCCGATTTACTATTTACTATTTTCGACTTTCGACTTTCGTTTTGCGAAATTTAATGCACAAACGTTCTGTTATTTGTTTTTTTTTCTTATCTTTGCAGCCTAATCGGTAACATCCTAAAACATTACACTTATGGCACAAACAGTTCAAATCCGATGCAAAAATAATAAAAAAACCATAAATATCAGCACCGGAAGCAATCTTTCTGAAATTTTTTCTGCGCTGGACTTGGAAATGGAGTACGGTCCCGTGAGTGCTCGCGTTAATAATAAGGTGGAGGGCATGCACTACCGTGTGTACAAGCCGAAGGACATCGAGTTCCTGAGCCTGCGCGATGCGTCGGCCATGCGGGCTTACACGCGGACGCTGTTCTTCGTGCTCAACAAGGCGGCGCACGAACTGTGGCCGGACTGCACGGTGGTGATTGACATACCCATCTCGAACGGCTACTATGTGGACCTGAGGCTGGACCGTCCCGTGACGCCGGACGATGTGCACGAGCTTCGTCGGCGGATGGACGAGATTATTCGGGCGGACCTGCCCATTCACCGGTTCGAGACCACTACGGAGGAGGCCATCCGGATGTTCAGCGAGTCACGTTCGTTCTCGAAGGTGAAGCTGCTGCAGAGCTCGGGCAACCTGTATACCACTTACTACGAGATTGACGGTTATGCGGACTACTACTACGGTTCGCTGCTCACGTCGACGGGTCAGATCTATCTGTTCGGGCTCGAGTACTACTTCGACAGTCTGCTGTTGCGTCTGCCGACGTCTGCCGACCCTTCGAAGCTCGGAGCCTTTGTGAGGCAGGACAAGATGTTTGAGATTTTCAAGGAGCACCACGGTTGGCAGTCGATTCTGGGGATGCGTACGGTGGGCGACCTGAACGAGGCCATCGAGCGTGGCCACAGCACCACGCTCATCCAGCTGAGCGAGGCGCTGCAGGAGAAGAAGATTGCCATCGTGGCCGACCAGATAGCCCACCGTCCGGGGGTGAAGATGGTGCTCATCGCCGGTCCGTCATCGTCGGGCAAGACCACTACGTGCAAGCGTCTGAGCATCCAGCTGGCCATCAACGGTCTGAAGCCTGTGCCTATCTCGTTGGACGACTATTTCGTGAACCGTGAGGAGACGCCGCGCGACGAGAATGGGGACTACGACTTCGAGCACTTGCATGCGCTGAACCTGGAGTTGCTGAACGACCAGATGAACGCGCTGCTAAGGGGTGAGGAGGTGGAGCTGCCGCGCTACAACTTCCAGCGGGGGCAGAGCGAGTGGAGCGGCAGGAGGCTGCAGCTCAAGGGCAACGAGGTGCTGGTGGTGGAGGGCATCCATGCGCTGAACCCGGAGCTGATGGCGCAGGTGCCGCAGAACCAGATCTACCGGGTGTATGCCTCGGCGCTGACCACCATCCTGCTGGACAACCATAATTATATCCCGACGACGGACAACCGTCTGCTGCGCCGCATCGTGCGCGACTACAAGTACCGTGGGGTGTCGGCTCAGGAGACCATCCGCCGCTGGCCCAGTGTGCGCAAGGGTGAGAACCGGTGGATATTCCCGTTCCAGGAGAATGCCGACGCGATGTTCAACTCGGCGATGCTCTTCGAGCTGGCCGTCATCAAGCAGCAGGCTGAGCCGCTGCTTGAGCAGGTGCCGGAGAAATGCGTGGAGCATGCCGAGGCCTACCGGCTGCTGAAGTTCCTGCGCTACATCCGTCCGATTCCCATGGACCAGATTCCGCCTACGTCGCTGCTGCGCGAGTTCCTCGGCGGCTCGTCGTTCAAGTACTGAGCGCGGCGGCTTGCTATCATCCGCCCTCTGATGTGAGACTCTCCGCGGACTTTCCGCCCATCCTCCGCCCGACTGATGATCCTCACCAGATACTCTCCACGAACGCCTTCGTCATGCTGAACGAGCTGTCGGCGACGGTGTCCCAGAAGTTGTGGTACTGCGAGGCATCGGTGTCCTGCAGAGGCACGTCGCTCACGACGCGGAACGATATGAACGGCACGTGGCTGAGGTAGCAGGTCTGCGCAATGGCGCACGACTCCATGTCCACGGCCTTGGCCTCCGGGAAGAGGGTCACAATGTCGCGCATTTTCTGCCGCGAGTCTACGAACCAGTCGCCCGTCACAATCAGTCCCGAGTGGATCCGCCGTCCGTCGGTCGGCAGCTCCCTGGCCTTGGCCAGCAGCGTCGGGTCGGCCACGTAGCGGGCCGGCAGTCCTTGTACCTGTCCGTAGACGGTGCTGTCGTCAATGGCCCTGCCGCAGTAGACGTCGTGGTAGGTCACCTCGCTGCCCACTACGATGTCCATCACCTCCACGCCGTTGCCTCCGGCACAGCCGCTGTTGATGATGACGTCTGGGCGGTACTCGTTGATCATCCGCTGCGCGCCCAGGGCGGCGTTCACCTTCCCAATGCCACACTTCTCCACTCTCACACTCTCGTTGCCGAAGAGCTGCTGCAACTGGCGCAGCTCCTTCTCCATTGCTACTATGATTCCTATCTTCATACTCTTTTTTGTGTGCAAAGTTACGAAAAGTTTAGCGCATACAGGCAGGGAATTGAAAAAAAATATGTAATTTTGCAGGCAAAAACAAGATATTTGATATGAAGAGCTTGAAGACATGCTTGCCAGACGTGCTGGCAGTATTATTGTTTGTAGTGATTTCCGTGGCATATTTCTTTCCTGCCGACATCGAGGGGCGCATCTTGTTCCGCCACGACTCGTCGGCCACGAGGGGAGCCGGACAGGAAGCATCCGAGTATCTGCAGCGCACCGGTGAACGGACGCGATGGACCAACGCCCTGTTCTGCGGCATGCCAACCTATCAGCTGGCACCTTCCTACGACAGCGTACAGCTGCTCGACAAGGCGGGCAAGGCCTACCACCTCTGGCTGCCCGACATCGTGTGGTATGTCTTCGCCTATCTGCTCGGCTTCTACATCCTGCTCAGAGCCTTCGACTTCCGCTGGTATCTGGCCATGCTCGGGGCGGTGATATGGGCCTTCTCCAGCTACTTCTTCATCATCATCGCTGCCGGACACTACTGGAAGGTCATGGCCCTGGCATATCTGCCCCCGCTCATCGCAGGCGTAGTGCTGGCCTACAGGGGGAAGTATCTCCCGGGACTGCTGGTGACCGCATTCTTCGCCGCACTCGAGGTGCTGGCCAACCACGTGCAAATGACCTACTACTACCTGTTCGTCATCCTGGCGATGGTCATCGCATTCTCCATCGACGCCATACGCCGCCACCAGTACTTGCACCTCGTGAAGGCCACCGGGGCATGCCTGACAGGAGCAATCATCGGCGTGTGCATCAACCTGTCGAACCTCTATCACACCTGGGAGTACAGCCAGGAGTCGATGCGCAGCAAGAGCGAGCTGGTGAAGCCCAATGCCGAAAACCAGACATCCAGCGGGCTGGACCGCGACTATATCACCCAGTGGAGCTATGGCATCGACGAGACGTGGACGCTGCTCATCCCCAACGCCAAGGGCGGTGCCTCCGTGCCAATGGCCGAGAACACCACCGCCATGAAGCATGCCGACAACGAATACCTGGGCATCTACCAGCAGATAGGACAGTACTGGGGAGAACAGCCCATGACCGCCGGACCAGTATATGTGGGAGCCTTCGTGATGCTATTGTTCGTGCTTGGACTGCTCATCGTCAAGGGGCCCATGAAGTGGGCACTGCTCTCGGTCACCATCCTCTCCGTGCTCCTCTCCTGGGGACGCAACTTCATGCCCTTCACCGACTTCTTCCTCGACTACATACCCATGTATGCCAAGTTCCGAACGGTGGCATCCATACTCGTCATTGCCGAGTTCGCCATACCCCTGCTCGCCATGCTGGCACTGAGACAGTGGATTGCCAGCGGTCAGCAGCCTGCCGCCCAACAGACGGGAGCCGGAAAGCGCCTCTCGCTCAACACCTCGCTGCTCATCGCCTTTGCCCTCACGGGCGGTGCCTGCCTGCTGTTCGCACTCATGCCCAAGATGTTCTTCTCAAGCTTCGTCAGCTCCAGCGAGCTGCAGGCCATGAGCCAGATACCCACCGACCAGCTGGCACCGCTGCTGCAGAACCTCACGGAGATGCGAGTAGCCATGTTCACCGCCGACTGCTGGCGCTCGTTCTGGATCATCGTTCTTGGAACCGCAATGCTATTATTATATAAATATAATAAGGTAAAGGCCATCTGGATGGTCGTAGCACTCTGTGTGCTCTGCCTAGTCGACATGTGGCAGGTCAACAAGCGCTACCTCAACGACGCAATGTTCGTTCCGGCCAGCGTGCGCGAGCAACCCATACAGAAGTCGGCCGCCATCGACCACATCCTACAGGACAAGAACCTCGACTACCGGGTGCTGAACCTCTCGACATCGACCTTCAACGAGAACGAGACCTCATACTACCTGAAGAGCATCGGCGGATACCATGCCGCCAAGCTGCGTCGATACCAGGAGCTCATAGATGCCTATATAGAGCCGGAGATGCACAACCTGTTCGGAGGGGTGGCCGAGGCTGGAGGCGACATGACACAGGTAAATGGCGACAGCATCTATCCCGTGCTGAACATGCTCAACACCAAGTACTTCATCCTCCCCCTGCAGGGCGGACAGACCGTACCGCTGGAGAATCCCTATGTCTATGGCAACGCCTGGTTTGTAGACAAGGTGCACTATGTGGACAATGCCAACCAGGAACTCGACAAGCTGGGACAGCTGCCGCTGCGCCACGAGGCCGTGGCCGACAAGCGGTTCAGCGACGTGCTCGGACAGGCCGCCGAACAGGATACACTAAGCATTGTAAGCATCAAGGCCTACGAGCCTAACCAGCTGACCTACGAGGTGAACTCGGGTAAGGGAGGCATCGTGGTGTTCTCGGAAATCTATTATCCCGGATGGGAGGCTACCGTCGACGGTGTGCCTCAGCAGCTGGGACGCGTCGACTACGTGCTGCGCGCCTTGCAGGTGAAGCCCGGACGCCATGAGGTGGTGCTCAGCTTCTTCCCAAAGAGCATTGATCGTACAGAGACCGTGGCCTATGTGGCCTGCGCGCTGCTGGTGCTGCTGCTGTTGCTGTTGGCATGGAAGGAGCTGTGGCCTGCTCTCCACAAGAAGAAAGAAGGAGAGAACGGACCTAAAGAATAAGGAATAACATGATGAAGAACCTGAAGTAGAACAAAAAGCAGAAGAGTAGGATGATAAAGAAACTGTTGTCATTGCCCCCTAATCTCGTGGAGTGTTTCCACGACGTCACAGGACTTTCACGCGATGAATACTTTTGTACGTGCGACCCGATAGGCCATCGGCTCGGGTCGGGTGGGGGAACCACGTGGCTGCTCCAGCAGGCCAGCGACTGGCTGAAGGGCGAGCGCCGCATCATCCTCCATGCCGGGGGACAGAGCAAGCGACTGCCGGCCTATGCCGTCAGCGGAAAGATACTGACCCCTATACCCGTGTTCCGCTGGGAGCGCGGACAGCGACTCTCGCAGACACTGCTCGACCTGCAGCTGCCGCTCTACGAGAAGATGATGGCGCAGGCTCCCAGCCGGCTGACAACGATGATCGTCAGTGGCGATGTGTACATACGCGCTGCCGAGCGCATCGGACAGATTCCCGATGCCGATGTGGTGTGCTATGGCTTGTGGCTCGATGCCTCGGTGGCTCAGCATCACGGAGTCTTCGTCAGCGAGCGCCGCACACCGGGTGTACTGAAGATGATGCTGCAGAAACCCAGTCAGGAAACTCTCTCCTCCCTGCTGAAGGACCATTTCTACCTGACAGACATCGGCATCTGGATGCTCAGCGACCGCGCCGTCCGCCTCTTGATGCAGCGCTCAATGACTAATCCTCCTAGTCCAACTAGTCCCCCTAGTCAAACTAGTGTAACTAGTCCCTCTGGTCCATCAGACCTCAAAGCCTACGACCTCTACTCCGACTTTGGCTGTGCATTAGGCACTCATCCCACCATCGACGACCCGCAACTGCATGAGCTGACTGTGGCCATCGTGCCGCTGCCAGGCGGAGAGTTCTACCACTATGGTACATCGCGCGAGATGATCAGTTCAACGGTAGCCATACAGAACATTGTCAACGACCAGCGCGACATCATGCACCACGACCGAAAGCCGCATCCCAGTATCTTTACGCAGAATTGCATCTGTCACTATAGATTCACGGCCGACAATCGCAACATCTGGATAGAAAACAGCTATATTGGTCCGCGCTGGACACTGACCCACGACAATATTGTAACCGGTGTGCCGGAGAACGACTGGGACATCCACCTGGAGCCAGGCGAATGCATCGATGTGGTTCCGGTGGGCGACAGCGACTATGAGGTGCGCCACTATTGTATAGACGAGGCCGTGAACAGCAACGAACTGGCCGAGCACGCTAATCTGCGCAGGCTCTTTGCTCAGCGTCGGAGCTTCCGTGCACAGAACTGGCCTGCCCTGGCCCGCAACTGGCAGCATTCGGTGTTCTATCAGCTCGACTTGGACGATGCTGCCCGCGAGTTCAGTGCCATGCAGCTGCCGATGCCCGAGCCGGTCAGTCTGCAAGCGCCCATGATGACGCGCATCCACGATGCCATGTTCCGGGGGGACAGCACACTGGCTTTCGCCCTATTGCGCGAAGGGCTCACCGAGGCTGTGATGGCCCAGAAACAGGAGCCAAGACTTTCCGTCTTCCCCGACCAGATTGTCTGGGGACGCTCGCCCGTGCGCATCGACCTGGCGGGCGGATGGACTGATACGCCTCCGTATTGTCTGATGGAGGGCGGCAATGTGGTGAATATTGCCATCGAGCTGAACGGACAGCCGCCTTTGCAGACCTATGTCAAACCCTGTCGCGAGCCGCATATCGTACTGCGCAGCATCGACCTGGGCGCGATGGAGGTGATTGAAACCTACGAACAGCTGGAGGCATACAACAGGGTGGGGTCGCCCTTCTCCATACCCAAGGCGGCCCTGGCCTTGGCTGGCTTCCTGCCACAATTCTCGCTGGAGTCGTATCCCACGCTCCGTGCTCAATTAGAACACTTTGGCAGCGGCATCGAACTGACGCTGCTCTCTGCCATTCCGGCAGGTAGCGGACTCGGTACCAGCAGCATCCTGGCCTCCACCGTGCTGGGGGCTGTCAACGACTTCTGCTCGCTGGCATGGGACAAAAACGAGATTGGTCGCCGGACACTGGTGCTGGAACAGCTGCTCACTACGGGCGGCGGCTGGCAGGATCAGTTCGGAGGGGTATTGGGAGGTGTCAAGCTGTTGGAAACCCAGCGTGGCTTCGACCAGAACCCGCTGGTGCGCTGGTTGCCGGATGCCATCTTCACACAACCGGAGTACCAGCAGTGCCACCTATTATATTATACAGGCATCACCCGCACGGCCAAGAAGATATTGGCGGAGATAGTGAGACGCATGTTCCTCAATCATGGCGGTGAACTGCGCCAGCTGCGTGAGATGAAAGCCCATGCGACGGATATGTACGAGGCCATACAGCGGCAGGACTTCCAGACCGTAGGCCGGCTAATCCGGAAGACATGGCAACAGAACCAGCTGATAGACAGTGGTACCAACCCCGATGCGGTGCGTCGCATTACTGACATGGTCGACGACCTCTGCCTGGGCTACAAGCTGCCGGGAGCTGGTGGAGGAGGCTATCTCTATATGGTGGCGAAGGACCCGGAGGCTGCTGCCCGCATCAAGCAGATGATCAATGCGGCCCAGCCAAACCCCAATGCCCGCTTCGTGGATATGACGCTGTCGAAGACTGGACTGCAGGTCAGCCGTAGCTGATGGCCTTTTGGATGATTGTTAAGATTTAGCCGATGGACTTTAGGACGATAGTCGATATTCCTACGCTGGGCTTCCAGATTGAGCCGTGCGACGAGATACTCTTTGTTGGCTCATGCTTTGCCGACAGCATCGGACAGCGCTTTCGCGAGGAAGGTTTCCCCGTGACGGTGAATCCCTACGGTACCATGTACAACCCTGCCTCGGTGCTGCATACCGCAGAGCGTTACGAGGGAACACCCCGGGTGGTCTTTATCACCCTGGGTACCAATCATGTCTACCGATTAAAAGAGACGGGCGAGATAGTCGACAACTGTCAGAAGCGTCCGCAGAGTCTCTTCCAGGAAGAAGAGCTGACCATAGAGGCTTGTTGCAACTTCCTCAGTCAGGCCATTGGCCGGTTCCGGCAGCGCAACCCTGAGGTGCATGTGGTGCTGACCGTCAGTCCTATCCGCTATCGGAAATATGGCTACCATGAGAGCCAGCTCTCAAAGGCCACCCTGCTCCTGGCGGTAGATAAGCTGGCCCCCAGGGCTAGTAATCCTAGTCGCCCTAGTCATCCTAGTCAACCTAGTCTCCCTAGTCATCCTAGTCGTCCTAGTCGTCCTAGTCAACCTAGTCAACCTAGTGAGCCTAGTATTACTACCTACTTCCCCTCCTATGAAATCCTGATGGACGAACTCCGCGACTACCGTTTCTATGCCCCTGATATGCTGCATCCCTCCCAGCAGGCTGTCGAATACATCTGGGAACGTTTGGTAGACGCCTGCTTCTCGCCAGCTGCAAAAGACTATCTCAATGAGTGGCGCCCACTGAAACAAGCTCTAAGCCATCGTCCTTTTGACCCAGATGCAGAAGCCTATCACATCTTCCTTCAGCAGACACAGAGGCGCCTGCAGGCATTTCAACAAAAATATCCGGCTTTTAAAATGCCAGACGTGTAGACGGCTAAGGTTGTTCCAGACTCTCATTAACAGATTTAATGTGCTGTGGACTACCACTGAATATCAATTTATAAAAGGCTATCATTAAAAATCTAATCTATAAAAGACTTCTATAATGACACAAAATCATCAGAACAATCCCGTTGAACCTGCGGCAATGATTGATGCCGTATTGCGGAAAGAGAAAAACTGGGGCGAACTTTGGTTTTATCAGAAGACAGTCACCCTCTATCAGATGACTTACGTTTTCACACAGCGGTTCCTCCCTAAGCACGGTGACCGCACAGTAGACCAGATGGTACAGGCGGCTCGTTCCGGTAAACAAAACATCGTAGAAGGAATGGCGGACGGTGTGACTTCCATGGAACTGGAGTTGAAAATGTTGAATGTGGCTCGTTCTTCGTTGAAGGAACTGCGGGAGGACTATGAGGACTATCTGGTGTCGCGACGCCTGTCTCTTTGGGGCAAGGACCATCCTCGTTACGAAAAACTTGTGTCCTATTGCTATGATCATAATCTCTATACAGACTACGAGCCTTTTTTCCTGCGATGGACGGATGAGGAGATGGCCAATGCTGCGCTGTCGCTCTGTCATTATGTCGACAGGATGATGATTAGCTATGAAAAGTGGCTTGAAAAGGATTTCAAGGAGAATGGCGGTATACGCGAGAGAATGACCGCAGCCCGACTGGGCTATCGCAACATGCAGAAATCACAAATCGAGGAAAAAGACCGTGAGATAGCCGCGCTGAAGGCTGAGATAGCAAGACTGAATCAGGAAATCCTGCGCTTGAAGCAAAGAGGGGGCTAGGTTTTTTTTACTAGGGGAACTAGTTAGCCTAGTTTTCCTAGTTTTCCTAGTAGTCCTAGCGCTCCTAGTGCTCCTAGTAGTCCTAGTGTCCCTAGTTAAACTAGTGAAAAATTTTTTCTGTTTCTCTTTTTTTTATTAACTTTGCACCTATGAATTATACAATAGAGAAAATTACTACGCTCCTTGGAGCGCGCCGCATCGGTACTGCCGATGCCCAGATAGGGTGGCTGCTCACCGACAGCCGCTCCCTTTGTTTCCCTGAAGAAACCTTGTTTTTTGCATTGAAGACCCAGCGCAACGATGGCCATCGGTATATTGATGACCTCTACCGCAGAGGTGTTCGCAACTTCGTGGTTGAGAGCGAGGCTCTCTCCTCTCTCCTCCCTCCTCCCTCCTCTTTCTCTGACGCCAACTTCCTTGTTGTGCCTTCCCCGCTGGAGGCTCTTCAGCGGCTGGCTGAGCGTCACCGTGATGAGTTCGACATTCCCATAGTTGGCATCACAGGCTCTAACGGCAAGACGATGGTGAAGGAATGGCTCTACCAGGTGCTGTCTCCCCAGATGACGGTCACGCGTTCGCCTAAGAGCTACAACTCGCAAATCGGTGTGCCTCTGTCGGTCTGGCTGCTGAACGAACAGAGCCAGATAGGCATCTTCGAGGCTGGCATCAGTCAGCTGGGCGAGATGGATGCCCTGCGCGACATCATCCAGCCAACCATCGGCATCCTCACTTCTTTAGGGGCTGCCCATCAGGAGAATTTCCGCTCGCTTGAGGAGAAGTGTATGGAGAAGCTGAGGCTGTTTCAGGATGCCAAGGTCATCATCTACAATGCCGACGACGACCTCGTGAGCCGCTGCATCCGCCGTTCGGGCTTCAAAGGCAAGAAGATTGGCTGGCACCGCGCAGAGCTGTTGCACACCTATCAGCTACCGTTTACCGACGAGGCCTCGATAGAGTGTTCGCTGGCCGTGGCTGCCACTGCTCTCTATTTGGGTGTCGCTCCCGACCAGCTGGCTGAGCGCATGCAGCATCTGGAGCCGGTGGCTATGCGCCTGGAGGTGAAGGAAGGTCAGCACGGCTGTACGATTATCAACGACTCATACAACTCCGACATCAATTCTCTCGACATCGCGCTTGACTTCATGTCGCGTCGTGAGGAGACCAACCGAACACTCATACTGAGCGACATCTACCAGAGCGGTCTCACCGATGCCGAGCTATATGCAGAGGTCAATGCCCTCTGCCAGAAGCGGGGTGTCAGCAAGCTCATTGGCATTGGCCCCCGCATCAGCGCTAATTCTGCGCTCTTCACTCCTCTGTCTCATACGGATTCTGCGGCCTTCACCCTTCGCTCTTCACTCTTCTTTGATACAACCGAGGAGTTCCTGGCCAGCGATGCATTCCGGCAGCTACACGATGAGGTGGTACTTATCAAGGGTGCGCGCACCTTTGGCTTCGACCGTATCAGCGAACGGCTGGAACGGAAGGTACATGAAACCATCCTCGAGGTGAATCTCAACGCCTTGGTGCACAATCTGAACTACTACCGCTCGTTCCTGAAGCCTGAGACTAAGTTGGTGTGCATGGTGAAGGCCGATGCCTACGGAGCTGGTGCCGTGGAGGTGGCCAAGACACTGCAGGAGCACCGGGTAGACTATCTGGCGGTAGCTGTGGCCGACGAGGGTGTCACCCTGCGTCAGAATGGCATCACGCAGAACATCATGATCATGAACCCTGAAATGACGGCTTTCAAGACCATGTTCGACTACGACCTGGAGCCGGAGGTCTACTCCTTCCGGCTGATGGATGCCCTCATCCGTGCGGCTGAGAAGGAAGGTATCACGGGATGGCCTGTGCATATCAAGCTCGACACGGGCATGCACCGGCTGGGCTTCAATCCCGAGCAGGACATCGATGAACTCATACGCAGGCTGAAGAGCCAGAATGCCATCATCCCCCGTTCCGTGTTCAGCCATTTCGTAGGTTCCGACAGCGTAGACTTCGACCGTTTCTCAACTTTCCAGTTTGAGCGTTTCGACGCGGCAAGTCAGAAGCTGCAGGCAGCGTTCGCGCATAAAATTATCCGCCACATGGACAACTCGGCTGCCATCGAGCACTTCCCCGAGCGGCAGCTCGACATGTGCCGCCTGGGTCTGGGGCTCTATGGCTATGACCCTATGGGACACGGAGCATCCCTGATACCTGTGTCCACGTTGAAGACTACCATCCTGCAGCTGCGACAGGTGCCTAAGGACGAGACTGTGGGGTATTCGCGCCGTGGCATATTGACACGCGACAGTGTCATTGCTGCCATCCCCATCGGCTATGCCGACGGACTGAACCGCCACCTGGGGCGCGGCGCCTGCTATTGTCTGGTGAACGGACAGAAGGCTCCCTACGTGGGCAACATCTGTATGGATGTAGCCATGATTGACGTGACAGACATTCCCTGCCAGGAAGGCGACATGGTTGAGATCTTCGGTGAGCATCTGCCCGCCACCACCCTCAGCGATGTCCTCGACACCATCCCCTACGAGGTGCTGACCAGTGTCAGCTCCCGCGTCAAGAAGGTCTACTTCCAGGATTGACAGCAGGCACGGGGGAGGATGAGAGATGAATTTTTTGTCAAAATCCTTTGCCGTTTCAAAAATGTTTTGTAACTTTGCACACATTATTAATAATATATGAGAAGAACAACGAAAGCTACGACGCGTAATTGGCAGCCACTGCTGTTCACCTTCTGCCTGATGTTCTCTGTCATGCAGGCAGCGGCCCAGCAGCGGTGCGACTCCATACGGTTGCTCTTCCCTGACTCCGCGACAGCCATCGTCCCCGGCTTCTCCGCTACACAGAGTGTGCTCGACTCTATCGCTGCAAGCTTGAAATTACCACCCAACATAGGGCGAAAGATAACCCTCTCGGACGCTTCGCAACCCATGACGAAGACCGATGCCAGACAAGATTCAGTGCGACGCTTACGATTAGAAAGCGTTGCACTTTTTCTTTCCGGCTGTTCCGTTTCGGATTCGTTAATTATTTTTCAGTCAGACACTTGCGGCGTTTTTGTTGCTTCGGATTCTTTGAAAACTGCAACGCCGACCGACACTATACCTTATATATATAATGACTCCGTCGCCGCTTCCCTCCAGCCCGACACCGTCCATACCGTGTGGCTTCACATCGACGGAGGACAATGGCTTGGCACTGGCAACTACGATGTCTACCAGCAGTATGCTGCTGATATGTCAGCCAGCGACAGCTTGTCGGTCGACACTGTGGCTGTTGTCCAGCGAAGCAAAACCATCCCGCCAACCGGTGTGCCTGTCACGGTCAAAAAGAAAAAGCAGTCCCCGGCTCGGGCGGTAACTTTCAGAAAGCAATCCCTGGCTCCGGCGTCAACATCCCCAAAGCAATCCCCGGCTCCGGCGTCAACATCCCCAAAGCAATCCCCAACTCAGCCGGCAGTACCCAAAACCAGTTCAACCGATATGGAACAAATTGAAAATCTCAAGTCTCTCGTCTCACGCCAGCATGACACCATCAGTCAGCTTCGCCAACAGTTGGCCGAGGCGATAGAACGAGGAAACCAGGCTCTACAGCAGACTACCGCCGGCGTACCCATGTTCTGGTTGTGGGTACTCCTCTTGCTGGCAGCACTGCTACTTGCCGCTTTCTTGTTCAAGCGCCGGCAGTATGCCAAGGCAGCCCGCCGGCTGAACGACCAGGAGCTGCGGATGAACAACCTCTCCATGGAGCTCAACCGCCAGCGCGAAGAACTGGAAAAGATTAAAGCCGCCACCGCTGTCCCCGACGGTTCGGACGCTGATGCCTCTGCCACCCAAACTGGCGGAGACACTTTTCCTGTTTCAGCCCCCGCCTCCCCCGTTGCCCCCGTCTCCCCCGCACCCCAGAAATCGGGTTCTGCCCAGTCGCAGTCTGACACCTTCGAGAATATGTGGCGCGGAAAGGCACTCTATGCTTCCCTCGTCAACGGTAGCGTAGAGCGCATCGACCATTGGGGCCGCGAGGAGATCACCGGTCTCGTGGAATACTACCGGCTGCTGAAGCGTAGCTTCGTGGAGTCTATGGAGAACGACTACAACTCGCTTTCGCGAAACCATAAACTGTTTCTTATCCTGGAAGACCTGGGCAAGACGGATGCTGAGATTCAGAAGCTGCTCAACATCACCCAGACCACCATCCGCTCGTTGCGCTTCCGCATCCGTGCCAAGCGGAAGAACGGCAACAACGACTCGTCGGACGACTCAGGCCAGCTGCGCCTCTTCTTCTGATACCTTATTTTCGGAGCGCCAGAATACTCTGCCCCCCCCCAACCCCTCCCTTCAAGGGGAGGGGAAGAGTCCACTGAAGTTTACCCATACGATTCAACACAGATCCGAAAAACTGTCCATTGAATTAACAAAGGCCCCTAAAAACCATCATTTTTGCCGTTTTTTGCCTCGACAAGACCGTTGCATTTAAAGAATATTAACAACTTATCAAAATAGCTATATTTCGGGTAAAAAACCACAAAAACCCTTTAAAATAGGCTTTTCAAACTGCAACGTTTCACGATTTCCCTACCCGGAATCACGGATTTTCAACCTTTTTTTATGTCGATTATTCTTTACGTGTGTTAAATTCTTGTTAACTTTGTTCTCACATTATATAATAATTGATGAAGAAGCTACTATTGATTACTCTGATTCTGCTTCAGGCATTATCAGCTACTAAGGCACAAGAGACGGAGAGCACCGCCAAGGTGTTCTACCGCTTCGGCAGTACCCAGCTGCGCGGTACGTATATGGATAATGACGCTCAGCTGCAACAGCTGACGAGGTCCCTCACGAACACCGACATCGACTGGAGTCGTTATCGTATTACCATTACCTCGTCATCTTCGCCTGAAGGTCGTGAGAATATTAATAGTAAGATGTCTGAACAGCGTGCCCAGTCCCTGGCCGACTATCTGGTGGAGAAAGGCCTCGTCTCGCGCGAACATATTATAATAAACAGTCATCGAGTAGACTGGAGCGAGCTGCGCACCCTGCTGAAGGAAAGCCCGCTGAACAGCGAGGCAACGCCCTACGTCGAGTATCTCGACTCGGTCATCAGCCGTATCAATGCTGGCGAAGACATCAAGGACCATGAGGTCGTTGACGGACTGCGTAAGGTGTATAACGGATGGAAGTTCCCCTATATCCGCCGTCATCTGTTCCCCCTGCTGCGCTATGCCAAGGCCACGCTGGAACCCATCGACGGTACCACGGTGCCTCTCCGTCCTAAAGAGGAGGTAGTGCTACCGCCCGTCACCATCCCAGAGACGGTTCTCCCTGATACGGTAGCCCCTGTTCCCACCGTTCCCAGCGATACCGTAGCTGTTACCCCCGTGGTTCCCACCGTTCCCAGCGATACCGTAGCTGTTACCCCCGTGGTTCCCACCGTTCCCAGCGATACCGTAGCTGTTACCCCCGTGGTTCCCGCAGAACCCACCGTTCCCGCTGAACCCGCCGTGTCGCCCGCACAGCCTACAGCACCCACGGTCCCCGTCGAGACCGTCATTGCGCCCTTTGCCCTCAAGACGAACCTGCTCTACGACGCCATCCTCATTCCCAACATCGGGGTGGAGTGGGGCTTTGCCAACCACTGGTCGGCAGCAGCCAACTGGATGTACACATGGCTCTCCAACGATGCCAAGCACCGCTACTGGCGCATCTATGGCGGCGACCTGGAGCTGCGCTACTGGCTGGGCAGCGACGAGGCTCGCCCGCTCAAGGGCCACCACTTCGGAGCCTATGGCGGCATGCTGACCTACGACATCGAGTTTGGCGGCAAGGGCTACCAGGCCCATAAGTGGAGCTACCACTTCGGACTGTCCTACGGCTACTCCATGCCCATCGCCCGCCGGCTGAACCTCGACTTCAACATCGGCATCGGCTACCTGGGTGGCGAGTACTACGAATACGAGCCCTACTACGACGGCTACCATTGGCTGGCCACGAAGCAGCGCCGCTGGTTCGGACCCACCAAGGCCGAGGTGTCGCTGGTGTGGCTGTTGTTTAATAAAAAGAAGAAGTAATATTAATCGGCTCTGAGCCGTAACCTATAACTAATGATATGACGATGATGAAACGGTATTGCACCATGTCCCTTCTACCCTTGACGGTACTGCTGTTGCTCAGCTGTACCCATAAGGACTTGGACTTCAGCGACCGTGCTTCCGTTCTCATCACCTACGACTGGAGCCAGAGTCGCGAGGCCTCGCCCGAGATGATGCGCGCCGCCGTGTTCTCCGACAATGTGCAGCCGGTTTTCTTCCCCTTCACGGGTTCGCAGGGTGGCACCGTCGACCTGGCCAAGGGTCACACCTACAGCTTCATCGGCTATAACAGCGATACGGAGTATATCTATACCAACGGCTCAACCTACGACACCTTCGAGTTCTGCTGCATGCCCACCGATCTGGCCACCCTCTCGCCCATGTTTGCGCCGCGCCGTGCCGGCGACAGCGGTGCACCGCGCGCCTTAGGTTCCGAGAACCTGGAGATAGTGTCCGAGCCCGACCCTCTGTGGTATGGCGTGTCGCCTGGCATAGCCATCAACGGCAGCGAGGTCATCACCATGCCCATGCGTTCGGCCGTACACTACTATACCTTTACTATTAAGAGTGTGCAGAACCTGAGCAACGTACAAGAAATCCTGGCCACGCTGTCGGGCATGTCGATGTCGTTCAACCCTTCACAGGGCAGATGCACACAGACCAACTGCATCATACCCTTCACGATGGAGGCTACAGCCGATAATCAGCTTCGCGGCACGCTGCGCTCCTTTGGCTACTTCCCAAAGGCGGAGTATGCGCTGGAGGACACCAAGTCGCTGGTCGTCTACGTACAGACCGGCGACGGCCGCCGAATCTACTACACCTTCGATGTCACCGAGGCACTCGACGAGGCTGCCGTCACTCCGGGCTCCACTGATGTGGAGATAGAACTGAAGGAGCTGCCCATTCCCAAGCCACTCTACAACGGCAGCGGTCTGCACCCCACGGTAGACGGCTGGCAGGAGGTGGAAGTTGATATTGACCTATGATGCATACAAATGATATAGGAATGTGATTATTAATTAATTTATTTATTGTTTAACTTTTAAATTTTCTGAGTTATGAAGAAATTTATGTATTTAATTCCGCTCGCAGCCGTTGCTCTGGCATCGTGCTCGAACGAGTCGACCGATTCCCGGGAGCAGAGAACTGCTACTAACCCAGGAACCGCACTGAACATCTTCCCCGCTGTGCAGGGATCTACTCGTGGTCAAATTACCACCGATGCTAATTTTGACAAATTTATTGTGAAAGCCTCTGCAGATGCTAATTTCTGGTATGTTAACCAAGGTGCTGCAGCTCCTGACCCCTCAAATGCTTCATCCTACACTGTTTTAGGAACAGGCTTTACTGCTACTGTTACAAAGACGAATAACAAATGGCAGATTCAGCCGACTGATCCCGTAGTTGATGATCCTGAGAATCCTAAGGATTATTACTGGAGCAGCAAGAGCATGACTTCTAGCTTTACAGCTTGGGCACCGACAACCTTTAATCCTGAAAATGATTACACTGTCGAAAATGCAATTGTTGATCAGAAGGATATTGTTTACGCTTACAATTCTGGTGCTGCCAGTACCTTCACCAGCGGTGTGCCCATGAACTTCCAGCATGCACTGTCGCAGGTTGTCATCAAGGCTCTCAACAAGGACAATACCTATGAGATTAAGGTGGCTGGTGTCAAGCTGAACAACATTAAGAATAAGGGTCTGTTTAACATGGGTGATGTTGCAACTGCTACTACCTCTGGCGTATTCACATGGCCAGCAGATGTGTGGACACTGAGAAGTTCTTATGATACGTATTTGGTTGGTGCAAACGATGCAGCTGTAACAACGGCTGAAGCTGCATTCCCACCGATTACGCTTTCTTCTGCTGCAAAACAGCTGACCTCTCAGCCTTTCATTCTGATGCCTCAGACTACTGCTAAGGCCGACTTGACACAGCAGACTGTTTCTGGCGCTTATTTCTCAATCCTTGTTCAGGTAAGGTATAAGAGTGGTGAAAAACAAGGGAAAATGAAGTATCCTACAATGGATACAGATGCTGAAGCCCAGGGCTATTACGCTTATGTTGCTGTTCCTGTTGACATCGACTGGAAGCCTGGCTACAAGTACACCTACACACTGAACTTCTCGAAGGACGGTATTGGTAAGGTTGACCCCAAATACCCTGATAATAAGCCTACCCCTTTAAATGGTTATCCAACTGCAGATGTGGAAGAGGGTGAGGACATTCTCGATGGTCCTGTACCCCTGTACTTCACAGTTACTGTTGAGGACTGGACTGATGCCTTTGAGACTATTGGCATGTAATTGTTAACCTAAACCATGTATTGTTGCAGCGGGAGCATTCCCGCTCCCGCTGCACATTTTAACAAAAAAAGGACGAATTCATAGCGTATGAAAGGTTTTCTGTTTCCAATTTTAACTTTGTTTGCTGCGACCGTGCTTCTTGGTTGCAGTCAGGATGACTCTGCCGACGACGGCGGCATGGCTTATTCAGACAAGCCTGTCTACTTCCTGGCTGCTACCAACGACGCATCAGCCACTCGCGGCTCGGTGATTGCTGCAGGCGACCTTCCTACAAGTCTGTCGTTTCGCGTCTATGCCACCCAGCAGCGGCGACAAGGCGATACGCCGGTAGACGACGACATTACTGAATTCATCAACCCCGGTGCTTCGTCTACTGATAATGTGGTGACCTACCAGCAGGTGGATGTCCATGCCGGCACCACCTACGCACCCTATTATGTCGGTGTGTGGAAGACGAACGTGGAGTATCTGTGGCCGCAGGACACGAGGTTTGTCAACTTCTACGCCGTACATCCCGCTGAGGCCCCGGCCATTAATAACATACTTGCTAGCAAGAGTATCGTCTACGACGGAAGCACGGAGGCGTTGTCGCTCAAGGGACAGTACGACCTGATGTATGCCGCTGTCAGGACGCGCCGCGACGACGGAATGTTCACGCAGCAGCTCGACCTCCTGCCCGACAACCGCGCCGTGGCCCTGGAGTTCCATCACCTGCTGTCGCGCATCTCGTTCTATGGCCGACTGTCGGAAGAACTGGCAAGCTATGGCTGGAAGGTGCAGATACAAGACATCAGCATCTGCAATGTCAACGTGGCCGGTACACTGACCTTTGCCGACAATCCCGCCGACGGGGCTGCGCTGACACCGGCCGCCACGCCGGTACGCCGGAGCATCGCGATGGTGATGAACAATGCCGACGAGGGTGCACACCTGACACTGTCGACAACCGCTGTGGAGCAGGATGCCGAAGGGAAAAATATCCCCTTGACGTCGCCCACCGACGTGGCCATGCTGATGCCGCAGACGCTGACAGCATGGAACTTCGCCACGGAGACCAGCGGCACCACCACGCCCGCTACCACGGGCGGCTACCTGGCCATCAAGATGCGCATCGTAGACGGCGATGGACGCTATCACCTGGGAACGGCCTCGAGCTACGAAACGATGTTCTCACCCTTCCCCATCAACTGGAGCGCGTCGAACAACTACGCCTATACACTCAGCTTCGGACTAGGCCTGAATGCCAAGGGTATCTCGAAGAAACAACCCATCGCCATCGAGTGTGCCATCACCCCCTGGACCACTGCTGAGGTGTCGGGAACAGCGACACATTGACGTAAAACTGCAACGCTTTAACGTGAAACAAGGATACTAAAATAAGAATAAAGATATGAAAGCAAACGACAGAACCCTGATAGTTGCACTCGCTGCAATGCTGCTTCCGGCCTTGACGGCATGCCAGCACGACAAGCTGATAGAGCGAGAGCAGTCGACTCCCACAGCGTTGCAGGTACCGTTGCAGCTCACCAGCGGCATCTTGAGCACAGTGACCCGTGCCTACGATTCCTCATGGGAGACCGGCGACGAGATAGGAGTCTTCACCGTCAAGGCCGGAAGCACCAACACGGCAGACATCACCCGCAGTGGCACCTACGAAGATGCCAACATCTGCTATAAGCTCTCTGACCATGCAGGCGAAACCGCTACAGCTTCCGGTGGTGGCTACTCCTATAACTATCAGAGCTTCTCTCCTGCCGACAAGGTCACCATAGGTGCGCAGCAGGAAGACAAGAAGATCTACCTCCCCATCGACGGCAGCGACGTCGATGTCTATGCCTACTATCCCTACGACTCCGAAGCAACGGCCTCCGCCAAGACCATCACCCTCGAGACCGACCAAACCCTCGCCGGACAGAAGACCTACGACCTCATGTCAGCCAAAGCTGACAAATGCGACGACGGCAACAATCCCATCAACCTCGACCACACCGCCGCCCGGCTCCTCTTCCGCCACGAACTGAGCAAGGTGCTGATAAAAGTGAAAGCAGGTAAGGGCTATAGCAATGCCGACCTTGCCAACGTTGCAGTGGAGCTGCAAGGACAGGCCACTACTGCAACGTTCCATCCTCTTACCAGGACTCTTGATGTTGGTGAAGCCACAGGAACCATCACGCCCTACAAACTGATTACTGGTGATCCTGACTACAGCAAACTGGGAGATTCCTATTATATCTACCGGGCTTTGGTGATGCCTACAACAACGGCCAGCGGCTCTGTTATTATTACTGTAGGTTCAACGACCACTGCTTCGTTCTCGTACTCCTTCCCACAGGCTTTGCCTGCCGGCTACGAAACAGTCTTTACATTGACCCTGCAAGCCACGGGCATGATAGTAACAGCTGCCATTACTCCCTGGTCAGAATCAAGTTCAGTTCCTGAAACGCCACTATATGAACAATAAAAATATATATATGATCAAAGAATTCGTATCCGGCTTGGGGATAGTGACCGCTGCCTTCATTGTGGCAGTGGGGCTGTCGGCATGTTCTTCCGATGATGCAACAGCAGACAACTCTTCAGCAGTTACGAAAAAGGGAGTGGGAGATGCCGTAAACTTTACTGTTGTTACAGCCGGAGGTTCAACGACACGTGCATTCTCTACGCTCGACAACTATTGGACCATGAACGACCTGATGGCCGTCCGTGAAGGCAGTACGGTTTACCAATACAAAGCTGCATCATCGAGTACATCCAGTGGTAGCCGGGTCTCGATAGTGCCGAATACAGACGATGCCTATACCTGGTCGCCAGAAGTCACGCAGCGCACGTTCAGTGCCTGGTATCCATACAGTAGCACCCCACCTTCCAGTGTGGCTGGGGTTACTGACCAGCGCAGCGATAACCTCGGAAGATCAGAAAACTGGGGAACGATGACCAACACTCAGTATAATAATCTCGACTTGCTCTATGCCCCCGATGTTGCGGTTAGTTACAAGCAGCCTGTCGACTTGGTGTTCTACCACCAGATGTGTCGTATTGTCGTCACTGTCAATTCCACTGGTACAAAGGGTTCTAAGCCTGTCACATCCGTCACGTTTGGCAAAAACAATATAGCCGCAGGCGGCACTCTTACTCCTGGATATACAGGGGCTGAAGGTTCTACTGCATCATGGAGCATCACGCAGAATACGAGTGTGCAGATGCGCCTGGTCAATATCATTGCCGTGGACAATCCAACCACCATCAGGCAATACACCTATGAGTGCATCGTACCGCCACAGTCGTTGGCAGCCTCAGAAGTACTCTTCCAGATTACCACCACCGCCTCTGACAATACGACCACGACAACGGAATACAAACCGGGCGATGTGTATCAGGATGCTCCTGACTTCCGGGCTGGTTATCAGTATAACTTCATGCTGACGCTAAGCCGTGCGGGACTAATCAGTATATCTACTGTAAGTGTCAACAACTGGGCAACGGAGAACGTCAACGGCCTGACGGCAACTGTGCCTGATGCAGGATATTAATATGGATATTGACGAATGGACAATAAATGAATAGTAGATGATGAACAGAAATATTATAAATATATTGTGGGCCTTACTCATTTTGCAGATGACGGCCTGCTCAGCAGACGAGGAGCAGAAGTCAGGCATCGCCAATGGCAAAGATCGTATAATCCGGTTTACCGCCAGTGTGTCGGCACCTGTCTATAGCAAAGAGGGTTTTACCCGTGCATGGGCTGATGAGTATAATGACCGCCTGCCCATCAATGCAACCATATTTGTCTATCTCTATGCCTATAATGACGCAGAGTCTCCAGCATTGAATGTAGCCACCGATCAGTTTGGCAATAGTATTACTAGATTTACTTATGCAACCCAGAGTGAAGTGGATGTCGCCTCAGGGCGTTCGCCTCTTGCACAGACCTACCCCACAGTATCAGATATTTCTTCTAATGACCCTGAAGACGCATTGCCGAAGTTCCCTGCATCATTGAGTAACGACGGCTATGTTGAAGCCGTTGCTATCTTCCTGCCGGAAGATGCTAATGCTAATATGTCCGGTGAGACGCTTACCTTTACTGCTCCAGCCGACCAGACTACTCAGGCCAGTGTAATAAAAGCCGATTTGCTGACCAACGAGGTATCATCGACTTCAAAAACCTCCACAGCAGCTATCAATCTTGACATGCGTCACCGCATGTGTAAGGTGTTAGTGCAGTTTACTCCCACCGAGGGTCTCACCCAGGAGAATATGCCTAATTTCACCTATTTGGTGGAGAATGTGAAGACGGAGCTAAGTGTGTCGCTTCCGAGTGGCACTGTGACTACTACAGGTTCTACGGGCAATGTCAATGCCATGGTAGGCGAACCCTTCTTCATTGCGCCTCAAACCATTGCGGCAGGCACAGAACTGCTTAAGTTCAACCTTCGCAACATCGGAGGAACGGCAACAGGTATAAAGAATGTCACGCTCAAGCCCACCACCAACCTAGAGTTCCGCGAGGGCGTGTACTATGTCTTAAATGTCAGCGTTGGTGTGCGCTACATCAATCTCACCACCACCATCAAAGATTGGACGGGAGAAACCATCATATTTGATAAAAAGTTGCTTTAGGTGTTTGTCATACAGCATAAAAATTGTTCGAAATGGATAAATTCAGATGATGATGAAAAGACTTAGAAATAATGTATGTATATTGATGACCTTAGCAGGGCTTGCCAGTTGTACATCTGAGCATATGCTGTGGAACGACAGTCAAGCCATTCGACTTGCCGTAAGCAGTCAGCAGATGACGCGTGGAACAAGTGGCCAGGCCAGTCAGAACACCTGTTTTGACGAAGGGGCACAGCTCTGTGTCAACATAGCGACAAGCGATGCTACAACAATTGCCGGCAATCAGATATTTACTGCTTCGGCCCCTTCTTCGGGTGTCAATACGCTGACCCCACCCGACCAGTCGCGCCCGCCATATTATCCTAACGGCGACGAGACCGTGACCATCAAGGCATACTACCCCAGCAGTGTCACGAGTTCGACAACGGCGTTCTCCGTTCAGACCAATCAGAGCACGTCGACCAATAGCGAAACAACTGACCCCTATAAATTGTCAGACTTGATGACTGCCACGCTGACAGGACAGACAAAGACGGCTGAGACGGTCAATCTGCAAATGCATCACCGTATGGCAAGAATCTCAGTAAGTGCCACAGTCACCGACAATCTGATTATCAAGGGTATCACGCTGAAAAATGTACAGACCAGTGCCGCTTACAATAGCAGTGCCAACACATGGTCGGGTACGGGCGAGACCGGCTCCATCACGGTGGCAACAGCTGCTGAAAGTGAGAATCTATCTACACTCAGCGGTGTTGCACTCTTCCCCAGTCAGACTATTGAGGGTAAAGAGTTTATTTGGGTAGAAACCAATCGAGGCACCGCAAAGTTTGTGGTGACCTCAAAACTGTTCCAAGAAGGATATGACTATACAGTAGCCTTGGAAGTTGGGTTACAAAACCTTTCCATGACAGGAGCTATTACGGACTGGAATGCCGCGACAGGTCTGGCTACAGTCACGAAAGTTAATAAGTTCGGAATGTATATCGAGGCCATCTCTGGTGAATATACTTACAACGGGACGGCGCAGACCCCGACAGGTATTACCGTCAAATACAAGACGGACACAGACGAAAAGACACTAGTCAAGGATATAGACTATACGTTAGCTCTGTATAACAACACTAACGTAGGTGAGGCATTGGTAGTGGCGGAAGGGCTACTGAGCGCTAATGGCGACTTTAGGGGCTCTGCCGCAGTGCAATCGTTTGTTATCGGACAGGCAACGCCCAGCATGACGTTTACAACCACTGGTACCGTCAGTCAGGAGTTTGACTGGGGCGGTACCTATACCAACAGACTTTCGGCGGGCAGTACTTATGACGGCACGATGACATGGTCGTCGAGCGATGTTTCAGTGGCAACGGTTGACGGTAACGGGGTCGTGACGTTCTCGAAGCCTGGCACGATTACTATCAGGGTGGAGAACGACGGCAGCGGCAACTATTCGGCCACGTCGGCACAATATATGCTTAACATCACCAAGCGCAGTTTCAAGAATCATGCCAGCATCAAGGGGTTCGGCGAATACGTCGATACGTATACTGGCGAAGAAAAGAAACCTGTACCTGTAGTCTACGACGATTACGACGAGAGCTCGAGTACCTTCAAGCAGCGCCTGTTTGAGGAACAGTACCATTTTACCTCGGCCTACTCCAACAATATCAACGCGGGCACCAATACAGCCACCATTACGCTGACGGGTGCAGGAACCTATTACGACAATACCACCGTCTCAAAAACCTTCAGCATCTCGAAGGTAACACCCGTCATCACGATGACCACCACGGCTAAGACCATCGGTATCGGCGGCACTTACCAGTGTGATGCTACAACGACATACGGAACGGTCAGCTATACCTCGAGCAACACGTCAGTAGCTACGGTCAACAGTACTGGTCTCGTCTCCGTGCGTGCTGTCGGTACAGCCACGATTACGGCATCTGTGGCAGCCGACGACAACTGGAATGCCGCCACTTCGAAGACCATCACCATCACGGGTAAGGAGCAGAAGGAGGAGTGGACAACGGTGGGCGCACATACCTATACTTGTCCGGAGACAGCCGTCTATACCTTCGAGGTCGTTGGTGGAGCAGGAGGCTCTATGAACCGTGGTAGAGGTGGCAAGGCAGGTTTTATGAAAGCCTCAAAGACGCTTACCAAGGGTACGGTGATTTACCTTTATGTAGGCGCAGGCGGCCAGGGTGGCTATAACACGATGGCCGGCGGTCAGAATGGTAGTTCAGACGGTAACGGTGGTGCAGGAGGCTCCTATCAGGGTGGTTCCGGTGGTGCCAGCTCTGAAGTACGCATTGGCGGTACGGCAGCCTCATACCGTCAGCTTGTGGCTGGCGGTGGCGGTGGCGCATTGAGTTCATGGGGCGCAGGCAAGGAGGGCGGCTCCGGTTCGGCAGGTAATGCCTCGGGTACTAACGGCGAGGCTGCTACAGCAAGTTACGGTGCTGGTGGCGGCGGTGGCTACAATGGTGGCAAGAACGGTGCCTATGGCGGTGGCTATGGCGGTTCTAACTATATTGAGTCTAGCTGGACGCACATTAGCAGTGGTGTTTCGGATAATGGACCTTCTAAATCTTCTGAGGCTACAACTTCTGCAGTATATAATGGATATATCAAAATGACTTACGCGTTTGAGTAATAATAAAGAGATTCATGCAAGCAATGACAAAGATATTTCGTAATGGACTGACGGCTGTTGCAATCCTCTGCTTCTGTGCTTGTGCGGAGGATGTCAGTAAAGGATATGAACCGCTGACCGAACTGCGGTTAGAGGCTGTCGACCAGCCAGTACTGTCGCGTGGTGTGTCGTCCAGTGATCTTCAGAATACACTGTTTACAGCTGGTCAGCTCGTCAATACCTATTCGGTCATCACTGGTGCTACGGATGGGACGACAACATGGGGAAACCCCTTGCTGCTAAAGGCTAAAACAGCAGAAGACGGAGCCAATCCGATGGTGACAACTGATGACTCAAAACTGTATTTCCCACCTGGCGATAATGTCAGTGCCACAATCAATGCCGTCTATCCCTCGACGGTGACAAGCAGTGTGACAACCTTCACTGTACAGAACCCGCAGACGTCGGATGAGGCCTATCTTAGCAGCGACTTGATGTTTGCTGGCGTGACAACGCCCAAGACCGACCAGGCCGTCCACCTACAGTTCGCTCACCAAATGGCTAAACTGGTGGTGAATGCAACGGGTATTGACGGTGTGACCATTAAAGCTATCCGACTACTGCATATTTACCAGCAGGTGCAGTTCGACCCGTCGACCACGCCTTGGCAACTGCGCGACAACTCGCTTGGTGCTCAATCGGAATTGGTGATGGCCAGTAATGGCAATAGCTATACATCAACGCTTAATGGTGTGGCACTGTTTCCACCTCAGACATATAGTACGACGGACTTTATGGATGTTGACGTGAAAACAAGCGAAGGACAGGAGGGTAAGGCACACTTCCTGATAGAGAGTAAGGCTTTCGAGGGTGGCAAGGTGTACACCATCAATATGAAGATAGGCCCCAAGAACCTAATGGAGGGAGAAGCCGGACAGGTTGTCATCGCACCTTGGCCCGCATCGGTGGGTACCATCAATGTACAGGCTGTTGGTAACCTCGGTCTAAAAGTGGAGAGCTTGAGTGATGACGGCTCGTCGTCTACCAACACGCTACAGGGCAGTGGAGATAATGTGTATTTCACGTATAATGGTAAGATGTGTACTCCAGTACCCTTGGTGACCGACGGTAAGGAAACTGATGCCACGACGCTAAATGCGTCTACCGACTACAACGTGACATACTATAACAATTTGAATGCAGGTACGGCCATCATCGTCATCAGTGGTAAGGGGAAGTATGAAGGACTGTCAACGTTTACAACCTTCCCCATTAACAAGGCAGCCAATACCATGGCTTACCCGAACAACAATGCGGCCTATACGGCCAACTTGTCACGTGACGCTATCGTGCAGCACAAACTGGTGCTGCCATCCTACGAGAGCTATCGTCCTGCTACGCAGAAATCAGAGGTGTATGGCAAGATGACCTATAAACTGTATAGTGATGCGGGATATACTACAGAGTATTCGGCCAACGATCCTGTAGCCACAATCGATGAGTACGGTAACGTTTATATGAAGAAGAAAGGTGGCCCTATCTACGTCAAGGCAACGATGGATGACTCCGGCAACTTCGAGGCTGGTGTAGCGCAATATGCCCTCACCATCACTGCTGGTGACGTGAGTCAGGTCATCAGCATAGAGTGGTCTGGTGATAGTGGCAACAGCTTTGTGTATACTGGGAGCGTGATTAACCCCACGAACTTTGCCATCAAGGATAATGGTAACACGCTGGCTAAAGGCTACGACTACACGGTGACGTATGGTACGGGTACCAACCAGACGAATGTCTGTACAGAAGCTGACAAGAAAGCATGTGTGATTATTACGGGACAAAACGAGTATAGTGGTACCAAGACTTTTTACTTTAACATCACGCAGGCCACGAATGTGTGGACCAAGCTCAACAAACCCAGTGTGGCACTTGGCGCTCCAGTGTCGAAAACCAGTCCGCAGGGTGATGCAGGCGACATAGGAACACTGACGCTGCCTGCCCAGACATTTAATACAGCTGGAACACCCAAATTCGGCACGGTTACGTTTGCCTCGTCGAATACTTCCGTGGCTACCGTCAGTTCGGCGGGCATCATCACTGCTGTCGCCAAAGGCAGTGCCAATATCACTGCCAAAGTGACAGGAACAACCAACTATACAGCTCTCGACGAGACCATAGCGATAACGGTGGAGGAGAAGAACCGCATCTTCGTCTATAATGGTACAACAACGACAAGTGCTTCAACCTATTGGCAGACAACGGGTGGTTCGGCTCAGGAGTGTAAGATTACATTTGCCAAGGCAGCCACAGTACAGGTGGCCGTGGTTGGTGCCGGTGGCGGCAATGATGGTAATGGTCGTGGCGGTGATGGCGGTTGTGTGGTGGCATCAAAGACTTTTGCTGCCAACAGCTCGGTGACATGGTATGCTTTCTGCGGTGGTGGAGGCTGGTGCGGTGGTGGTAGTACAACAGCAACTGATGAGAACGGTAAAGGAGGTTGGCCTGGTGGCGGTCGTCCCGGACATACAGGTTCTTCAGGGGCAGGAGGCGGTGCAACAGCCCTGTGTACAACGAACTCTACCGGCAACTGGGACTTTACGTCCAACGACAGTCGCATGCTGGTGGCGGGCGGCGGTGGTGGATCTTCTAACGGTGGTAACGGTGGTGAGGATGCCGGTATGTTCAATCAAGATAATATGACTAGTACAACGACGCTTGGCAATCCTGGGTCAATGTATAATTATCAAGGCACAGCTAAGAAGAAATGGATGGGTGGCTATGCCGGTACTGACTATGCTGGCGAATCGTATAAGGAAAATCCCACGGAAGACGGTGGTGCCGGTGGTGCCGGTTACTATGGCGGAATGGCTGGTTCTGAGGTTAATAGCGGTACTACGGTGGCTGCCGGCGGTCATGGTGGCTCAAACTACGTGAAGAGTGACTGGACGATGACATACAATGGAATAGCGGGTATTACGACCAACAGATTAAGCATCAAGTATCTGGGCTTTACAATACCATATAATGGTCAGAAAGGTAATAGCAACTCATATCGTGTCTATCCTGGCTTTATATTCCTAAGGTACATTTATGACGTAGAAAATACAGAGGCTGGCTGGCCAATAAGAGACAGTGATGGCTTTGAAACAACTACTTATAGATAACTTAGTGTATATTTCATGTAATCATGGGGACGAATTTTGGATATTTTCACTTCAAAAAATCCCCCGTGAATGCTGAGTAAGCCCTCTTTATGGGGGATGAATCGACGCTATAAAGACAGAAGAAGTATTAGCCAGTGGGTATTAGAACAGAACATATAGAATACAACTTAACGATGACTGATATGGGGATACAGATAGTAGAGATTGGCCTGGGGGCTGTTTTGGTGGTGCTGGTAGTGCTGGCGGTGCTGTACTGGCGGGACCATGGGCGGCTGGAACAGCAGGAGAGGGAGATACATAGTCTGCGGCAGCAGCTGGACCAGCTGCTGGGTACGCGTTATATGGATCTGGGCTCTAGAATGAAGAAAACGTAAATGATGAATAATGTGCGGGGTGGCGGCCTCAATGGTCAGTATCATGGAACTCACGGAGTACCTATAAGTTTTAACACAGCTGCCCCGCACACTTTTTAAATCTTAAAAACTGAATTAGCAGCATGACTATAGAGGACAGGCTTTGAATGAATCCACTTCAAACGCCTGCCTCCGTGTTTTTCTGTTGCTGTGGTTGTGCAACTGCTATAGCGCCGCAATCTCCTCTGGAGTGAGTCCTGTGTATTTGGCTATCAGCTCTGTAGGCATATTGTCTTCCTTCATCCTGCGGGCATTCTTTAGCCTTTCTTCGACCCTTCCTTCGGCCTTTCCTTCTTCCTTTCCTTCTTCCTATGGGGACTGATTGAAATCGCGAAAAAAAATTTTTTTTTAATTTTTGCCTACACTGCCTACACTAACCCTGCTGAGCCCTTTGTACATCGGCGTTTCGGGCTAGTGTAGGCAACTTGTTTTTAGTGTATGCAAGGGCAAATAATATGGAAAAACTGGCAAAAGTCGGCAGATTTGTGCGTTTTTGCCATAGACGATTATGATGCTGAAGGCGGGACAGTAGACTACAGAAGGCCGTTAAGGGCAACGAAGGCTGGTTTTTGTCCCAGGGCCTGGGATAATTTTTACCACGCATGGTAGGAAATGTCCCAGGCCCTGGGACAAAATCTACAGACTGTAGGCGCATGGGGAGATTTCCTGCAAAAGATTTGGAGGTTTCGTGTAAATGTACTAACTTTGCAGTCATGAACATGAAGAGAAGAGAAAAGTTTGCAGACTTACTGCTTGATATTGCGAAATACTCAGCAAGTAGATTAGGCTTGAATTGATGTTGCTCTAAGAAGATGAAGGAAACAAGATATTATAATGTTGCGGGGCATGTACTGAAAGTGACGGCTCCGGCAGAAGACTTTGCACTGATGACCAACTATGAACCGTTTGCGGTGGACGCTGTGGAGGCTGTGGTTAGGTTGACGGTGACTGACGGCGAGCCTGTAGCCTTCGCTGAAGAGCTGCGCCAGGAGGAAGAAGGACAGGAGATAGTCTGCGGCAAGACGGCTGCTGGCGAGCCTGTGTTCCAGTTCTGCTGGTGGCAGCAGACGGCGGGCTACCTGGTGTGTGCGCCCGACTATCGGGAGGCGCGCCTCGTGGTGACGGGTTCCCAGCGGAAGATGGCCATCGACAATGCGCTGATGGTGCTTTATGCCTTGGCGACAGCCAGCCGAGGGACGGTATTGTTCCACGCTGCTGTGGTAAGCTGTCAGGACCGGGCGTATATGTTCCTGGGCAAGAGCGGTACGGGAAAGAGTACCCATGCCCGTCTGTGGCTGCGCTATGTCAGCGGCACGGAGCTGGTGAACGACGACAATCCCGTGGTGCGCTGTCTGGCAGACGGCAGCGTGGTGGTGTATGGCTCGCCCTGGAGTGGCAAGACACCTTGTTATCGCAATGTCAGCTATCCGCTGGGCGGCATCGTGCTGCTCAGTCAGGCTCCTTACAACAAGATAAGACGCATCAGGGGCATCGAGGCCTATGCGGCTCTGGTACCCAGTATCAGCGGCAAGCGCTGGGACGCTCGGATAGCCGACGGTCTGCACCAGACGGAGAATCTGCTGGCCGGCAAGGTCCCGGCGTATCACCTGGAGTGCCTGCCCGACGAGGAAGCTGCGAGAGTGTGCGTGGAGGAGATGAGAGTTGAGAGATGAGAGATGAGGTGATTATCGAGGAGGCCATCCGGATGGTAGGCGAGGGGGTCAGTGTGACATTCCCCGTCAGAGGCTTTAGCATGCTGCCGTTCATTGTGGGTGGCCGGGACAGTGTCATCCTACAGCGTCCGGGCAACCTCCGTGTGGGCGACGTGGTGTTGGCATGGGTAGAGGGCGAGCGCTACGTGGTGCACCGCATCATTCAAATAGCAGGCGAGAGGGTGACACTGATGGGCGATGGCAATATTGCCGGTGTGGAGCATTGTCGGCTGTCTGATGTGAAAGCCATTGCCACCCATGTGGTGAAGCCCAGCGGTAGGCACCGCAGCCTGCAGAGTGTGTGGATGATGAGGGCTGCGCGCTGGTGGTTTGCCGTCCGTCCGGTGAGAAGATACATATTAGGAATATATAGACGATTATTATGAAACAGAAAAGTGGTTTTGTGCTGCGCGAGGTGTGCGGTGAGAATGTGATTGTTGGCGAGGGGCTCGATGCCCTGAACTTCGGACGCCTGTTGGCACTCAACGAGACGGCGGCGTGGCTATGGAAGGAAGCCCTGCGGCAGGGTGAGTTTACGGCAGAGTCGCTGGCCGGAAAGCTGTGTGAGGAATACGACGTAGCAGCCGATGTTGCCCAGCGCGACGTGGAAGGCATCCTGCAGAAGTGGCAGGAGGTGGGGGTTGTTGAGAGATGAGAGTTGAATGAAGTACGTCAGGTGGGTCATCGGTAGTCTGCGGGGCATTCGTTGGAATACCTCTGTGCGCGTCGGGATGGGCATTGTCCAGGTGACGCTCGGACTGCTCATGGTGTGGCTCAGCAAGTACTTCATCGATGTGGTCATCCGCACAGGGAGCAGCGCTGATGTCGTCAGCACGGTAGGCTGGCTGGTGGCCACCGTGGTGGGAGGCGTACTGCTGCGCCAGTGCTACTATTATCTCACCGTCACGGCCCAGGTGCGCCAGACCAACCAGTTGCGGCTGCGGATGTACAGCAGCCTGTTTCGCCGCAACCTGTTTGATGACAAGGAGTTGCATTCAGGCGACGTGACCTCCCGACTGGCCAAGGATATTGAGACGGTCAGTCAGGTGTCTACCGACACGCTGCCGCAAATGGTGGTGACGAGCATCCAGCTGTGTGGTGCCTTCCTGCTGATGCGGTGGTTTGACGAACGGCTGGCATGGGCCTTGCTGTTGCTGACGCCAGTAGCTATTGTTGGCGGCAAGCTCGTGGCCCGCCGCCTGCGGCAGATGACGCTCGACATCCGTCGTGACGAGAGCCGCATCCAGATGCATGTCCAGGAGGGCAGCGAGTATAATGCGGTGCTGCGCACAATGGGCAGCGAACAGTGGGTCACCGATCAGCTCGACAGCATGCAGCAGCAGCTGCGGGGCAACGTGATGCGGCGCACACGCTTCACGCTGATTACCCGTATCGTGCTGGGCTGTGCCTTCGGACTGGGCTATCTGATGGCCTTCGTCTGGGGAGGCATCGGACTACGCAACGGCACCATCACCTTTGGCACCATGACATCGTTCCTGCAGTTGGTGGGAATGATACAGCATCCTATCCTGCAGCTGCTCAATATGGTACCTTCCGTCATCCATGCCACAGCCAGCATCGACCGTCTGCAAGAGATAGAAAACCAGGACAACAAGCCTGAGACAGATGTTCCCGTGTCAGCCTATCCCGGTGGGAAGGCCGGCGTACGTTTCGATGACGTGACCTACCGCTATCCCTCGGGACATCGCGACATATTGCAACACTTCACCCAGGACTTCGCTCCTGGCTCCAAGACTGCCATCATGGGAGAGACCGGTGCCGGCAAGACCACCCTGTTCCGCCTCATGCTGGGGCTCATAGCCCCTACCAGCGGCACCGTATCTGTGGCAGAGGGCCTGCGCTATGTACCACAGGGCAACACGCTGATGACAGGCTCCATCCGCAGCAACCTGCTGCTGGCCAGACCGGAGGCTACCGACCAGGAACTGTGCGACGCTCTGCATGCCGCTTGTGCAGACTTCGTCTTCGACCAGTTGGCCGACGGTCTGGACACCATACTCGGTGAGCGCGGCAGCGGACTGAGCGAGGGACAAGCCCAGCGAATAGCCATTGCCCGCGGACTATTGAGTCAGGGCAATGTACTATTGTTGGACGAAATCAGTTCTGCACTTGACGAAGAGACAGAGCGGACGCTTTTCAGCCGACTCTTCCACGAACATCCGGAAACCACCATTATTCTTATTACCCACCGCTCAACGGTGGGAGCATTGTGCGATGAGATAGTGACCCTTCATCGCACTAAAGCGAAATAACAGCATTGACCTCTTTCACTCCAAGCTCCCGACTGCGAGGCGAGGGTGCGGCACTGGCCACGCGGAGCGTGTAATGGCCTTTGACAAGCTGGCTGCTGCCGTCGTCCTGCACGGTCATCAGACGGTCGAGCGGAACCGTGAACGTCATTTCCTTCGACTCGCCAGGCTGCAGGGTGACCCGCCGGAAGTCTATCAGTTGCTGCAAGGGTGCACTGGTGCCTGCACCGGGTGCACTGATGTAGAGCTGCGGTGTGTCGGTGATGGTTCGTGAACCAGTGTTCTGCACGGTGACGGTGGCAGTGACCGTGGAGCCTGTGCTGACGCGAAGATTGCTATAGGCCACGTCGCCATAGCTAAGCCCGAAACCGAAGGGATAGAAGATGTTGTCGCGCATATATTTATAGGTACGTCCCTGCATGGAGTAGTTGTCGAACGGCGGCAGCAGGTCTCCGTCGGCAGGGAAGGTGATAGGCAGGCGACCGGAGAAGTTGGCATCGCCAAACAGCAGGTCGCCCAAGGCATAGCCGCCCTCCTGGCCTGGATACCACGCCATGACCACCGCATCGGCCAGTTCGGACACCTCGCGGACATCCATCGGACTGCCACCCGTCAGTACCACTATGACTCCTTGCTTCTTGCGTGCACAGATCTGTCGCAGGAATGTCATCTGACTCTCTGGAATGCGGATGTCAGGACGGTCGCCGCGTTCCGAGTCGATGGCCTCGCCCTCTTCACCCTCCAGGTTGCCGTTGTTGCCCATCACGATGATGGTCTTCTCTGCACTGACGGCCTCGTCGACAGCCCAGTTGATCTGGTTGCGGGTCGGTGAGTTCTCCAGTACGCCTGGTCGGTAGTTGACAGCCGTGCCGTCGCTCACCTTTGAGACGATGCCCTGCAAGTAAGTGCAGTAGCGGTCGGAGATGCCGAAATAGTTGCCCATGAGCCAGAAGGCATCGGCGGCTCCGGCACCGGTGACGAAGAGTGTGCTGAGGTTCTTGTCGAGCGGCAGTACGCCATTGTTCTTCAGCAGTACCATGCTCTCAACGGCAGCCTGTCGGGCCAAGGCGATGTGTTCGGCAGAGCCGACGACGGTGGCTGGTGTGTCATTGTAGGGACAGTCGGGGTCATGGCCCAGGATGCCCAGCTTCAGTCGGGTCATGATGAGAGGCCGCAGGGCGCGGTTGATGTCGTCTTCACTCAGCAGCTTCTGCTCCAGTGCTTCGCGCAGGGCTTTGAAGGTAGAACCGCACTCCACGTTCAGCCCCGCCTTGATAGCTATGGCACAGGCCTCAGCCTCGGTGTTGGCAATGCGGTGCCCCTTCCAAATGTCGGCCACTGCATCGCAGTCGCTGACGATGTGTCCTTGAAAGCCCCACTTCTTGCGCAGCACATCGGTGAGCAGGAATTTGCTGCCCGATGCCGACTCGTGATAGACACGGTTGTAGGCTCCCATGATAATCTCCACCTTAGCCTGCTGTACCAGTGTGCGGAAGGCAGGCAAGTAGGTTTCCCACAGGTCGCGCTGTGAGGGTTCCACATCGGCCTCGTGGCGTGTCATCTCCGGTCCGGAGTGTACGGCAAAGTGCTTGCCACAGGCCGCCACCTTCAGGTATACGGGGTCGTTGCCCTGCATGCCGCGCACAAAGGCGGCTCCCATCGTTCCCGTCAGGAAGGGGTCTTCGCCCCACGTCTCCATGCCCCGTCCCCAGCGAGGGTCGCGGAAGATATTGACATTAGGACTCCAAAACGTCAGTCCCGTATAGCGGGCGTAGTTTTTGTTCTGCCGGGCCTGTTGGTACTTGGCTCGTGCCTCGTCGGCAATGGCATTGCCGATGTCGGTCATCATCTGCGGATGGAAGGTGGCTGCCAGTCCGATGGGTTCGGGAAAGACGGTGGCTCGCCCGGCGCGTCCCACACCATGCAACCCCTCGTTCCACCAGTCGTAGGGTTCGATGCCCAGTCTGGGGATACCGGGGGTCTCGTTCATCAACTGTGAAAATTTCTCTTCGAGCGTCATCTCCTGGATGATGGCATCGGCTTTCTTCTGAAGTTTCTCCATTGTTGTCTGTGCTGAGGCAGCAGAGGCTGCCAGTGAAAGAATGGTAGTAGTTAAGAATTTTCTCATTGTAAATATCTCGTATTTGCCCGCAAAGATAATGATTTTCCTTGGATTATCCAAAGGATGACAGTCTGCTGATACAAGGAAAAAAGTTTAGGTAACACGTAGGAATGTCAATATCGGTTGTTTTGCGTAACTTTGCAGGCATGAAGAAACATTTGAAGTCCTATTTGCCGTTGGCAGCAGGCGTTGCGGTGCTGATGCTGTGGCTGTGGCCTTCACCACAAGATAAACCAAATAACCGTTATATATTGAGCATAGAATATGAAGAAAAGTAGCTTATTATCAGTAGTATTATTGTGTGTCAGCATGACAGTAGCGGCACAATCGGTTGTGAGCAAGTCGCGTATTGTTGAGGATGGAGGAACAGGCCCCTTCAAAGTCGTGATGCAGGAAGAAAGCTCATTGGCAGCCCATACCGTTTTTGTACCCCAGGATCTCAGCCCCTTTGGCCAGGACAATCCCTTGCCCGTCTTGATATGGGGCAACGGAGCCTGCAGCGACTCGCCTTGGGAGCACTACAAATTCCTGAACGAGATAGCCTCCCACGGGTTTATAGTCGTCGCAACAGGCTATATCCCGATGGACGACACACCCTATCAGGGGCCGATGTCTACTACGCAGCAGCAGATAGAGGGCATCGACTGGGTGATGGCCCAGAACCAAGACCCACAGTCGGCCTACTATCAAAAGCTCGACACCCGCAACATTTGTGTGGCAGGAATGTCGTGCGGCGGTCTGCAGAGTCTGTTCAACTGTGCCGACCCCCGTATCAAAGCACTCATGATTTGCAACAGCGGACTGTTCAATCAGCAGAATGCCCATACTGCTGTCGGCGGCATGCCCATGCCTCCGAAGGAGAAGCTTGAGGAACTTCATACTCCTGTTCTCTATATCCTTGGCGGGAAGGAAGACATAGCCTACGAGAACGGCATGGACGACTTCCGTCGCATCACTCACGTGCCGGCCATAGCCGTCAATTATCCGGTGGGGCATGGAGGCACCTACCGCGAGGCTCATGGTGGCGAGTTTACCATTCCGGCCCTGGCATGGCTTCAATGGCAGCTGAAGGGCGACCGGCAGGCTGCCAAAATGTTCCTTGCACCGGATTGCGGGATCTCCAAGCGTCCGCGATGGACTATTGAGAAGAACGGGCTGGTTGACGGCAGTCGCGATGGCTTCAGCAAAGTGAACATGCCGTTGTTCCAAACCAAATACACCGCCGACCCTTCACCGTTGGTGGTAGGCGACACGCTGTTTCTCTATACCTCGCACGATGCCTCGCCCGAGGACATACCCGACCTGAACGAGCGCAGCTCAGCGGGATTCTTCATGTACGACTGGCTGCTGTGGTCAACCACCGACATGGTGAACTGGACCGAGCATGGAGCGGTGGCCTCGCTGAAAGACTTCGCCTGGCGCAGTCGCGAAAACGGAGCCTGGGCCATCCAGACGGTAGCGCGCAACGGCAAATACTATCTCTATGCCCCCCTGCACGGACATGGCATCGGCGTGTTGGTGAGCGACTCGCCCTACGGCCCCTTCCACGACCCGCTTGGAAAGCCTCTGGTGTGGCAACAAGAGCACTGGGAGGACATCGACCCCACCGTCTTCATCGATGATGACGGACAGGCGTATATGTATTGGGGCAATCCCAACACCTACTGGGTGAAGCTCAACGAGGATATGATTTCCACAAAAGGCGAGATACATAAACTGCCTTACCATATTGAGCACTACCAGGAGGGACCGTGGCTCTATAAGCGCGGCGCCCATTACTACCTGGCCTATGCCACCACCTGCTGTCCCGAGGCCCTGGGCTATGCCATGAGCGACTCGCCAGAAGGACCGTGGCAGTCGAAAGGCTATATCATGCGTCCCACCCAGCGCGACCGGGGCAACCATCCGGGCATCTGCGACTATAAAGGCCGCTCTTATGTATTTGGCCAGGACTACGACCTGATGCATCTCGACACCTTTGTGCACCACGAACGGCGCTCCGTCTCGGCAGCAGAGATTCATTATAACGCCGACGGCACCATACAACCCATTTCCTATTGGCTCGACCTGCCTCCGCTGCAGCAGTTGCAGTGGCTCGATCCCTACCGCCGGGTGGAGGCTGAGACCATGAACTGGGGCAAAGGGCTGAAGACCGCAAAGATGGGAATACCCAATACCGGGGTCGTGGCCGACATGCCCGCATCGACAGGCAGGCGCAATATGTATGTCTATGACATCAACGACGGTGAGTATATCCGCATCCAGGGAGTCGACTTCGGTGAGCCGGGAGCAGGCCGTTTCTCAGCAGCAGCAGCGTCGACCGGCCATTGTACGCTCACCCTCCGGCTCGACAGTACAGACGGCCCTGTCATCGGCACTATTGACATCCGTGACACCGGCAGCAGCGACATTTATCAGACGTTTGCAGCCAAGATAGAAGGAGCCAAGGGTATCCATGACCTCTTCCTTTGTTTCAGTGATACTGCAGGCGACACTCATCTTGACTATTGGAGATTTGACAGATGAAACGTGTTTTCCCCATATTACAGCTGTGTCTGTTGCTGTCGTCGGTGGTGTATGCCCAAGGCGGCCAGCTGACCTATAAGAAGGTGGCGCGCAATGCCGTTAGGGTTCGCTATCAGGTGGGCAATGCAGCCGACACCTTGCCCGACTGGATTTATGTCAGGCAAGGCGAGGCAGACCACAGTGACCTGCAGATTGCCGTAGGCGACAAGTCTCAGGAGTTGACTATTAAGGACCGTGACGGCAAGTTGCTGTTTCGGGCCACCCGTCATCAGTTGCAGCACGACGGTGCGACGCTGGCGTTCGATTCGCCCAAGGATGAGTATCTCTTCGGGTTGGGGCAGTTTCAGGACGGCTACAGCAATGTGCGCGGCCTGTCGCGCCGGTTGACACAAGTGAATACGCAAATCAGCCTGCCCATGCTGCTGTCGAGCAAAGGCTATGGCATTCTGTGGAACAACTACGGCATGACAGCGTTCAATCCCTGTCCCCATCATGTCCGGCTTGAGAAGGGCGGAGCGACAGGTGGCCGGGAGGTTGTCAATGTCACCACTACCGCAGGAGGACGGCAAGAAGAGCGGCATAGCAACGTCTACGAAGCCGACCTCTCAATCTCTGAGGCTGGCGACTATACGCTGCTGCTGGACGTAGGTCAGAAGATGGCTCACAGGCACAACTTGTCGATTGACGGCAAAACAGTGATAGAACTGCAAAATCTATGGCTTCCTCCTACTGCATCCAAGATTGTCCATCTGTCGGCAGGCCGGCATCACCTGACTGCAGAGTTGTCGGCCGATGACCGCCCTGTACTATATTATAATAAGGTGACCGACCAGACCGTGTTCTATTCCCCCGTAGCCTCTGCTGTAGACTATACGGTATTCGTCGGCACACCCGATGAGATTATTGCCACCTACAGAGACCTCACTGGGGCAGCACCCCTGATGCCCGACTGGGCATTGGGCTATATCCACTGTCGCGAGCGTTTCCACAGCTCGGAGGAAATCCTGCAAACGGCTACCCGTTTCCGTCAGGAGGGGATGCCGCTTTCCATGATAGTGCAAGACTGGCAGTATTGGGGCAAGTACGGCTGGAATGCCATGCAGTTCGACGAGGACTACTATCCCGACCCCAAGGCACTTACCGACAGTCTGCATAGGCAGGATGTCCGTTTCATGCTCAGCGTATGGTCGAAGATAGACAAGACATCCGACGTGGGACGACAGATGCTCTCTGGTGGCCACTATATCCCCGGCACCGACTGGATAGACTTCTTCAGCCCCCAGGCTGCGGCAGCCTATTGGCAACAGTTCCGTGAGCGACTGCTACCCTTGGGCATCGACGCCTGGTGGCAGGATGCCACAGAGCCAGAGAACGATGACCTGGCAGGCCGCCGTGTCAACCAGGGCCGCTGGTCGGGCGAGCTGGTGCGCAATGTCTATCCCCTGATGGTCTGCAAGACGGTCAGTGAGGGACTCGTCGCTGCCGGTCGCGAACCCATGATACTTACCCGAAGCGGTTTCCCTGGCATCCAGCGCTACGGGGTAGCCCTGTGGAGTGGTGACGTAGGCAACGACTGGGAGACCTTCCGGCGGCAGATTACAGCAGGTCTTGGCGTACAGGCTGCCGGCATCCCCTGGTGGACATACGACGCAGGCGGATTCTTCCGTCCCCAGCAACAGTATACCGATATTGCCTATATCGAGCGTATGCTGCGGTGGATAGAAACCTCCGTCTACTTGCCACTGATGCGAGTGCATGGCTATATGAGCAACACAGAACCTTGGAACTACGGCCCTGAGGCCCAGACCGCTATCACCAGTTGTCTGAAGGAGCGCCAGCGGCTGCTGCCTTACCTCAAGACCTGCGCCCGACGAGTGTCGGACGAGGGCTATACCCTGATGCGGCCGCTGGTGTTCGACTTCCCCACCGACACTTTGGCACTGCAGCAGTCTTGCGAATATATGTTCGGACCCTCGCTCCTCATCAGCCCCGTCACCGAGCCTGGGGTCACCCAGTGGCGCACCTACCTGCCCCGCTCAGCTGGCGGTTGGCGCGACTATCGCACGGGTAGGCACTATGAGGGAGGACAGTATGTCACTACCCCCGTCGACAAGACTTTTATCCCCGTCTTTGTCCGCGAGTCGGAGCGCGGGCAGCTTATTCAATCCGGTATACAATGAAACGAACAATCCTATTCCTTACTCTCTGGTGCATGGCCGTCGTGGCAGCACGTGCCTCACACGACCTCTGCCTGTGGTACGACCGTCCCGCAGCCCATTGGCTCGAAGCCCTGCCCGTAGGCAACTCCCATCTGGGAGCTATGGTGTATGGGCGCATCGATGAAGAAGAGATACTGCTGAACGAGGAGACATTCTGGAGCGGCAGTCCTCACAACAACAATAGTCCAGAAGCCAAGGCCCATCTCGCTGAGGTCCGTCGGCTCATCTTCGAGGGGCGCGAAGAGGAGGCTCATGCCCTGACCGACCGTTATTTCTTCAAAGGTCCTCATGGCATGCGTTTCCTGCCTTTAGGAATCCTGCAGCTGCATTTAGGCCATCAGCACACGACGGACTATCGCAGGCAGCTGAACCTGGAAGATGCTACCGTCACCACCTCCTATGTCTGCGACGGAGTGAAGTACGAACGGACCGTGTTCGCCTCGCAGGCCGACAATGTGGTCGTGGTGTACCTGAAGGCATCGCAGCGTGGCGCGTTGTCGCTGAAGGTCGGCTTCAGCAGTCCTTTGGAGGCTATGGTTTCACCCTCTGTTATTCCCAACGAGCGACGCGGCATGCTGACTGCTATGGTGAAGAACGTAGCGCAGGAAGGAGTGCCGGGGAGCCTGACAGCCCAGTGCCGCATAGATGCGGAAACCGACGGTCTGGTGGCGAGTGGCCCAGACTGTCTGGACGTCAGCCACGCCACCACAGTTACTATCCGGCTGACGGCAGCAACTAACTTTGTCAACTACCACGATATCAGTGCCGACCCGTCACTGCGTAACGATGCCGTGATGCGCAGCATCAGCCCCCTCGGTTATGAGCAACTGCTGAAGCACCATCAGGAGCGATACCGCCAACAGTTCAGCCGTGTACACCTTCTGTTGGAAGGACATACAGCGTCCTCTGACCTGCCTACAGACCGGCGGCTTGCAGCCTTTGCAGCCGACGGCGGTAAAGACCTGGGCCTTGTGTCGCTCATGATGCAGTACGGACGCTATTTGCTTATCTCCTCTTCCCAGCCCGGTGGGCAGGCGGCCAATCTGCAAGGCGTATGGAACGACAACCTGAATGCCCCGTGGGACTCGAAGTACACCATCAACATCAATGCTGAGATGAACTACTGGCCTGCGCTGGCGGGCAACCTGGTTGACTGTCAGGAACCGCTGCTCAGTCTGATTCGCGACCTGAGCCAGACGGGAGCCGAGACCGCACAGACCATGTATGGCTGCCGGGGCTGGGTGGCTCACCACAACACCGACCTATGGCGCATAGCAGGACCTGTCGACGGAACTACGTGGGGAATGTTCCCCACTGGGGGAGCCTGGCTCACTACCCACATCTGGCAGCAGTATCTCTTCACCGGCGACCGGAAGTTGTTGGAGGACTACTATGAGGTGATGAAGGGAGCTGCCGACTTCCTGATAGACTATCTGCAACAGCATCCCCGCTACGGTTGGCTGGTCACCGCACCTACTGTTTCGCCCGAACACGGACCGATGGGTAAGCAGACCACCCTGACAGCCGGATCTACGATGGACAACCAGATTGTCTTCGACGTGCTGACACAGGTTACGCAAGCAGCCAGAGTGTTGGGACGGGCCGATGACTACAGTAGCTATCTGGCACAGTTGCCGCCCATGCAGATAGGTCGTCACGGTCAGCTGCAGGAGTGGCTGTGGGATGGTGACGACCCGTCGGACCAGCATCGCCATGTCTCCCACCTCTACGGGCTCTATCCCTCCAATCAGATATCGCCCTACAGCCATCCGGAGCTCTTCACCGCTGCCGCCAATACCCTGCGCCAGCGCGGCGATATGGCCACGGGCTGGAGCCTGGGGTGGAAAATCAATTTCTGGGCTCGCATGCTCGACGGCGACCATGCCTATACCATCATCCGGAACATGCTGCATCTGCTGCCTGACGATAGCAAGGTGCGTGAGTATCCCGACGGGCGCACTTATCCCAACCTGTTCGATGCCCATCCTCCATTCCAGATTGATGGTAACTTCGGCTTTACGGCAGGTGTCTGCGAGATGCTTTTGCAGAGTCACGACGGTGCCGTCCACCTGCTGCCCGCCCTGCCTGCCCGCTGGAGCAGCGGCGAGGTCAGGGGACTGCTGGCTCGTGGAGGTTTTGAGGTCGATATGCAGTGGAGCGGCGGACGGCTGCACGGGGCCACCGTAAGCTCCAGGATAGGCGGAGTGCTGCGCCTGCGCTCCTATGTGCCGCTGGTGGGCGATGGCCTGCGCCCGGCGACAGGCTCCTGTCCCAATCCTATGCTGGCTCCCGCTAAGATTAGCAAGCCCCTGCGATCGGGCGAGCTGAAGGACTTTACTCTTCTTCCCGTCAGGACGGTCTATGAATACGACATTGACACCGAACCTGGCCAGACTATCCACTTGACAACCAAGAAACAAAGATAACCATGCGTACAAAACTTCTTTTCCCCCTCCTTACCCTGTTGCTGACCGTACAGCGCGCTATGGCCGACGACTACGAGACACTGCATGCTGGCAAGATTGACAACCCGATGCTATGGGCTGATGTCCCCGACCCAGACGTCATCCGTGTGGGCGACACCTTTTATATGGTGTCTACCACCATGCACCTGATGCCCGGAGCTCCCGTTATGGCCTCGAAAGACCTGAAGAACTGGGAAACAGTGGGCTATATCTTTGACCGCCTGACCGACTCGCCCAAGTACGACCTGCTGGAAGGCACGGCCTACGGTCGCGGCCAGTGGGCCACCTCGCTCAAGTACCACAACGGTCGCTTCTATGCCTTGTTGGCACCCAATGAGCGGGGGGCAATGGGCGACACCTATATCTTTACTGCTGAGCGGGCTGAGGGTCCGTGGACCATTCTCTCGCGCATGCGCCATTTCCACGACTGCTCGCTGTTCTTCGACGATGATAATCGTGTGTATGTGGTCTATGGCACTGGTGAGCTGATGGAACTGAAACCCGACCTGTCTGACGTGATAGAGGGTACCCACCAGCACATCTTCCAGCGTGAAGCTGACGAACGGGGACTCTTGGAGGGTTCACGGATGATAAAGCATAACGGCAAGTACTACCTGCTGATGATTAGCCATACGTATGCCCCAGGGCGTCATCGCCGCGAGGTGTGCTACAGAGCCGACGATATTCATGGTCCCTACGAGAAACAGGTTATCCTTGAGTCTGAGTTTGGAGGATTCTCCTACGAGGCCCAAGGCACCATTGTCGACAGTCCTGATGGCGACTGGTACGGCATCATCTTCCAGGATCGCGGTGGTGTGGGGCGTGTGCTCACCGTCATGCCTTGCCGATGGATCAACGGATGGCCTATGCTGGGCGACGAGGAGGGTAGGGTGCCTGCCGCCGTGCGCCCCGTAGTGGCTGGTCAACCCGCTACGGCCATCGTCAAGTCCGACGACTTTTCTTCCCGCCGGCTTGGACTGCATTGGCAGTGGAACCACAACCCCGTTGACGCTGCATGGAGTCTGTCGGAGCATCCAGGCTTTCTGCGCCTGAAGACCTGCCGCGCGGTCAACACCCTCTACCTGGCTCCCAACACCCTGACCCAGCGCATGGAAGGACCGTCGTGTAGTGGAAGCATCGCAGTCGACGTGTCTCACATGCGCGATGGCGACCGTGCCGGTCTGGCTGCGTTCAACAGCGATACAGGGGCGTTGGTCATTAAGAAGCAGGGCAAGCGCCTTGTGCTGGAGATGCAGGAGATGACAGTCCGTCTCTCCGAGCGTGACAAGGAGGTTACCGGTTTCGAGGAAAAGACAATAGAGCGCATCCCCCTCTCTTCTGATAAGATATGGCTGAGGATTGATGCCGACTTCCGTCCGGCGGCACAAGGTGGCAACGATGCTGCCAACTTCTACTATAGCCTCGACGGCGACCAGTGGACTCAGGTGGGAACCCGTGACTACAAGATGCGCTTTGACTGGCAGCGTTTCTTCATGGGCACAAAGTTTGGCATTTTCTGTTATGCCACAAAAAAGACTGGAGGCTACGTCGATGTCGATGCGTTCAACTACAGCAAGAAAGACAACTAACATGATTACTAATAATGAAAAGAAGCATATTGTCATCCTGGATGCTGTGTCTGACTCTTTGTGCAGCGGCACAGAACCCCATCATTCGCGACCAGTTTGCTGCTGACCCTACGGCGCGAGTGTTCAACAGCCGCATTTACGTCTATCCGTCGCATGATATCCCCGCTCCTGCGGGACAGCGGCAGGATTGGTTCTGCATGGCCGACTATCATGTGTTCTCTTCCAGCAACCTGACCGATTGGACTGACCACGGGGTCATCGTCAGTCAGGAACAAGTGCCTTGGGGCAAGCCCGATGGCTATTCCATGTGGGCTCCCGACTGTGTGGAGAAGAATGGAAGGTATTACTTCTTCTTTCCTGATGCTCCCAAGTCTGGTCGCGGATTCTCCATCGGTGTGGCTGTCGGCGACTCGCCCACGGGTCCCTTCCGTCTTCAGCCTGAACCCATCCGTGGTGTCAGCGGCATAGATCCCTGTGTACTGATTGATACCGACGGACAGGCCTATCTCTATTGGAGTGGTATGGGTATTCGTGGCGGCAAGCTGAAAGATAGTATGACCGAGCTGGACGGCGACTTGCAGGAAGTGACATTGCCGCGTCGTAACGACAGTATTCCCCCTATGACGATGCTCGTTGGCGGACAGCAGATGGAAGGCTTGCCTGAGGGGTTCAAGGAAGGCCCCTTCGTCTTCAGGCGGGGCGACTGGTACTACCTGTCCTTCCCCTGGGTGCGTGGCGATGCGACTAACGGGCAAAACCCAACAGAGACCCTGGCCTATGCGATGTCGCGTTCGCCTCTGGGGCCGTGGGACTTCAAAGGTATCATCATGGCCGAGCATGAGAATCACTGCTGGACCAATCATCATAGCATCGTGGAATATAAAGGTCAATGGTATATCTTCTATCACCATAATGACTACTCGCCCGCTATGGACAAGCGCCGCTCTGCCCGTATAGAGCGCATCAGCTTCAATGCCGACGGCACCATTCAGGAGGTAAGGCCCACGCTGCGCGGGGTTGGCATAACGCTGGCTACGGATCGCATCGACATTGACCGCTACAGCAATGCGGGCAGGGGAACTACCATTGCCTTCAACGACACCCTCCAGCCTTTCCAGGGATGGCATGCTGTGCTGCCTGCCAGGGATGCCTGGGTTCGCTACGGCGATGTTGACTTTAGTACACTCCGCAAGGATGCCTATGTGGTTGTGCAGGTTCGTGCCAAGAGGAATACGGAGATCTCACTTCGGTCTGGTAAGAAACTGCTTGCTCGCATCCCTGTCACTGTTGTCACTGAGCGTGGGGGCTTCCGTCGCGACCAGAGCGGACAGTGGCTCACGCTCACCGCACCGCTGTCGTATCTGCCTCAAAACCTATCCGACGTGACGGTCACCTGTGAGGCGGAGGCCGTGGATATAGACTGGCTACAGTTCCGCAACCGTCCAGACTATTTTGCTGCTGTACCACATGGCAGCCTTCCGTTGTATCCTGATTCTGCCGGCTTCATTCGACGCTGGTCGCTGCAGGAACCCGTCCCTTACGAGGTGCGCTCCAATATCATGCTGACCGATACCTATCTTCAGGAGATGGTGGCACGGGAGTTACCCAAGGTAAACCGCAAGAAAGGCCGTTGGCATACCCTTGACAGCCAGTCTTACAATGTCCGCCTTTTCCGTTTTGCCGAGCTTAGCGGTTGTCAACCCTACAATTCTCTTTTCTGGGGAGAGACTACTGTTGTCTGTCCCCAGGAGCAGACATCGGTGCGCCTGGCCGCAGGCAGCAACGGGGCTTCGTGCTGGTGGCTCAATGGCGAGAAGGTGCTTACCCTCGACGGCGACCGCCGTATGGTGGAGGATGATAGCGTGTCGCGGCGGCTGACGCTGCACAAAGGCCTCAACGTGCTGCGCTTCTGCCTGGTCAACGGACCAGGACTCAGCGATTTCTGCGTACGCTTCATTGACGAGAACGGCCAACCGATTACTCACTTTTTTATTCCGTAAACAAGTATGAAGAAGAAAATATTTATTACTTTTATATCCCTGTCCCTCTTTGTCCTGCAGTCTTCAGCCCAGGCGGGCCATCCTTATATCCACGACCCCTCAACAATAGCGGAGTGCGATGGTAAGTATTATACCTTTGGAACGGGTGGGGGAGGCCTCATCTCCGACGACGGATGGTCGTGGCACTCTGGTGCCGATCGTCCTGGGGGCGGGGCAGCACCTGACGTGTTGAAGATAGGCGACCGGTACCTTATTATATATGGTGCTACGGGTGGCGGATTGTTTGGAGGGCATAATGGGCGTATACTCACCATGTGGAACAAGACGCTCGACCCTCAGTCGCCTGATTTCAAATACAGTGCGCCTGTCGAAGTGGCCTCCAGCGATGGAATGGAGGACTGCGACGCCATCGACCCCAGCCTGTTGCTCGACCCTACTACGGGGCGTCTCTGGGCTACCTACGGCACTTATTTCGGCAGCATCCGACTGATAGAGCTCGACCCCACGACCGGCAAGCGCGTGAAGGGGAACCAAGAGAAGGATATAGCCATCGACTGCGAGGCAACCGACCTCATCTATCGCGACGGGTGGTACTACCTGCTGGGAACTCACGGCACTTGCTGCGACGGTGTTAACTCTACCTATAACATCGTCGTGGGGCGTTCACGTTCTGTAGAGGGACCGTATTTAGACAATGTAGGCCGAGATATGCTGCGTGGCGGCGGACGCATGGTCATTGCTGCCAGACACCGCTATAGTGGTCCTGGACATTTTGGGCGCACTGTTGTCGACGAGGGTGTAGAGCTGATGTCGTGCCACTTCGAGGCCGACTTCGACCGTTCAGGACGTTCAGTGCTGGGCATTCGTCCGCTACTCTGGCGCAACGGATGGCCAATAGCTGGTGAAGCCTTCCAGGGAGGCACCTTCGCCATCGTCTCTGAGCGGCGAGGATATTCCCTTGAGCTGGCTGTCGACTTCATCCGCATCCCACAGGAGCGTGAGCGCTTTTGGCAGCTAGACCTGTCGAAACCGCTGCAGCCTATCGCCGACCAGTCGCTCGCTGATGTCATACAGTCGTGGCCCACAGGGCCTATCGACGTTCGCTGTGCCGACTATATGTTCCGCCCCCACCAGCGATGGACCATCGTGCCTGTGCCTGAGGCTGGAGGCTACCTCAGCAACCCATACTTCAAGATTCTCATTGCCGGAACCGAGCGCGCGCTGACTGCTACAGAGGGTCTTGAACTCACTACCGTTTCGCAATTCTCAGGCAGCGATGAGCAGTTGTGGCGCATCGAGCAGCTTACCGACGGCACCTGGCGCATCATGCCCAAACGAATACCAGGACAACAGCAACTCAATACGCGCTATGTCCTCTATTCGGCGGCCGACTCTACGCCGACACTGGCGGAATACGACTTCCAGAGTGACAATTCTAAATGGAATTTGCTAAAATATTGACTTTTTCAGGGCATGATACAAATGAAAAAACATCTGAAACGCAACGCAATGACTGTTTGGGAAAAAGTTGCTACCTTTGCATCAGAAAAGAAAACCTGAACGTCGAGTACTGAAAAATGGATTTGTTTTAGTAATATTATCATTAGTAGTTTGTTTTGTAACCGCAGGGCTGTCGGAAAGCGTTCCGACAGCCCCGGTTGTTTTTTCCTCCTGTGTGGAAGACGTATTCTGACTGCACAGCACGAAATATTTTCACGCAGAGAATAAGTATCCTAAAGTTTGCCATTTGTAACATTTTTCAATGTTACTTGACGAAAAGTTTGGATTTGACGGGGGAAAACGCTATCTTTGCAAGGATTTTACAAACGAACTACTAACAAGAGTAATAAATATGACATGTAAAGTACTGACAATCGTACTGACTTTATGTATGGCGACGCAGAGCGCCAGTGCCCAGATGGGAAAGCTGTTTGATGCCGACAAGCAGATGTCGAGCAGTTTCACCACCCAGATATATATGGACCGCGACGGGTTCATCTGGGTAGCTACGCGTAACGGGCTGAACCGGTATGACGGCTACCAGTTTCGCATTCTGAAGAAGGAGATGGGCCAGGGGCTGGGCATGGCCAGCAACTACGTAAACTGCATGCTGCAGGACCGCCGCGGACTGTTCTACATCGGTATGTACGGAGCCCTGCAGTCGTTCGACGGCAACAAGTTCCGCGACATCAAGACCTACGACCTCCAGGGGCGTGACCATCCCAGCTACATCACCTGTCTGCTGGAACGCAGCAACGGCGACATCCTGGTGGGCACATCCGGACACGGTGTGATGCGCGTCACGGGCAGTGATGAGGCCCGGCAGATGAACGGTCTGCTGAGCGGATTGCACACCGTGCGCCGCATGCTTGAAGACTCCCACGGCCGCATCTGGCTGGTCACTGAGAGCCAGGGACTCGTCTGCTGGGACGGCAAGAGGCTCTACCGCTATTTCCAGGAGCCGGAGCAGCTGTACAACGTTCGCGACGTGTGTCAGGACTCCAAGGGCCGCATCTTCGTGGGTACGGCCACCGACGGACTGGTGCGCCTCGATGTCGACCTGCAGGGCAAGAGTCTCAACCCAGAGTCGAAGGATGCCCAGACGCACATCAAGGGTACGGAGAAGAAGCACGTCTCTACGCTCTATGTCAACAATGCCGGGCGGATCCTCATCGGCTACGACGGACTGGGAATGGCCATCTACGACCCCTCAACGGGTACGCTGACCGACAATCCATACTTCAGCCGCGATGTAGACCTGAGCGCTGCCAAGGTGTACAGCATCATCGAAGACCGAAATGGCAACACCTGGCTGGGGCTTCTGCAGAAAGGCATCTATATGCAGCCGGGCAAAACCACCGGATTCCATTATATGGGCTATAAGCTGGGCTCGCGCAATATCATAGGTTCGGCCACCATCACCAGCACGATGACAAGCACCAACGGCCTCACCTGGCTGGGTACCGACAAGGACGGCCTCTACTGCATGGCCAGCGACACCAAGGTGCTCCATCATTTCAAAGAGGGATTCCCGGCTACCGTTCTCGACCTGGCCGAAGACCAGCAGGGCCGCATCTGGCTGGGGTCGTATAAGGAGGGCATGGGATGGATTGACTCCCGCAGCATGACCTATCACCCATATCCCCTGCCGCAGGGACCGTCGGTCAGCGTGTTCGGACTGGAGGTAGACAGGAGGGGAAGGCTCTGGATAGCCACGATGGGCAACGGACTGATTTGTCTCGACCTGAGCACGGGCCAGCAGACGGCCTATACCATGAATGAGGAGGCCATCGACAACCCACAGCTCAACCGTCTTACCAACGACTATATCTCGCAGCTCTCTCTGTCGCCCGACGGACAGCGTGTCTATCTGGCCACCACAATGGGCGTCTGTGCACTGGACATCAAGAGCGACAGCTGGGTCACCACCTTTGGCCGTAATTGTCTGAACTACGGCACACCCGTCCGCGTGGCCCGCGAATTTGACGGTATACTCTATGTCGGCACCAACGACGGACTGCTCTGCTACAATCTGAAGACGCGCAAGATGAAACGCTATGGTGTGGAGAGCGGACTGGCCGACAACGGCATCTCCTCGATGGAACAAGACCGGCACGGCAACATTTGGATTTCCTCCGACCACGGACTGTGCCGACTGGATCCCAGGACAGGAAAGACCAGCAACTATTTCGTAGACAACGGCCTGCAGTCGAACGAGTTCAGCGACGGTGCCTCGTGGCGCAATAGGGACGGGCAGCTGATGTTTGGCGGTCTGGGTGGCGTCACTTGGTTCACGCCCGACGAGATTAAGGAGCGCGAGTGGAAGGCTGAGGTGAAGCTGACTGGCTTTGCCGTCAACGGCGTGCCCGTGACGCGGCACACCATGTCGGGACTATGGCAGGTCACCGACACCACCGTGATAGCCTCCGACCGATTTGTGCTCAGTGCTGGAGACAACTCCTTCGCACTGCAGCTCTCTACCCTCACCTACGACAATCCAGAGCATATCGTCTATAGCTATCGCATCAACAACGAGGAGTGGGTGCGGCTGCAGCCGGGGGATAACGAGATAACCTTCAGCCACATGCAGCCTGGAACGTATAACTTCTGCGTCATTGCCGAGCAGAACGGCATCGCCACACCAGAACGATGCTTCACCGTGCTCATACACGACCCCTGGTATCGCTCACCGTTGGCATACGTTATCTATCTGCTCATTGTAGGGGCCGTCGTATGGTGGTATCTGCGCATGCGCCGCCGCAAGGAGCAGGACAAGCTGCGCCTGCAGGAGCACATACACGCCGAGGAGATGGCCGATGCCAAGCTGAAGTTCTTCATGAACATCTCGCACGAGATACGTACGCCTATGACCCTCATCGTCACACCCCTGCTGTCGCTCATCAAGCAGGACGACGACCCCCACCGGCGCAGCGTCTACGAGACCATACGCCGCAATGCAGAGCGCATACTGGGACTCATCAACCAGATGATGGACCTCAGGAAGATTGACAAGGGACAGATGCAGATGCACATGTGCGAGACGGAGCTCATCTCGTTTATCGGCGACATCCACACCCTCTTCGACCAGCAGGCCAAGGCCAAGAACATCCGCTTCACCTACGAGCACGACACCAACCAGCTGCCTGTATGGATAGACCGCAGCAACTTCGACAAGGTGATCGTCAACCTGCTCAGCAACTCCTTTAAGTTTACGCCCACCGGCGGAGCCATAGGCATTGCCGTCACCCACGACGGTCATGAGGTGCGTATCGCCATCAAGGACTCGGGCGAGGGAATCGAGGAAGACAAGCTCGACCATATCTTCGAACGCTTCTACCAGGTCTCGTCGCACGTCAACGACCGCAAGACCGGCACGGGTATCGGCCTCGACCTGACCCGCTCGCTGGTAGAGCTGCATCACGGCACCATCGTTGCCCACAACAATCAGGGCGAGCCAGGGTGCGAGTTTGTGGTCACCATTCCGCTGGGCAACGAGCACCTCAAGCCCGAGGAGATGATAGTCGAGAAGCAGGATGTGGCGCAGACCACCAGCCTGTTTGACGACGTGGAAAATGCTGAGCAGCCTGCTGTGGCACCGCTGCCCAAGGTGGGCCGCAGACAGCGCATCGTGATTGTGGAGGACGACTCAGAGATACGCGACTACCTCGCCTCCGCCCTCGCGTCAGACTATGATGTGGCCACAGCCGAGAATGGGCGCACGGGACTCAGCGAGGTGCTGAAGAGCCTGCCCGACCTGGTCATCAGCGACATCATGATGCCGGAGATGGATGGCAACGAGCTGTGCTCCAAGATCAAGGGCAACCCCCTCACCAACCACATTCCCGTCATCCTGCTCACGGCCAAGAGCCGCGAGGAAGACCAGCTGGAGGGCCTGGAGATGGGAGCCGACGCCTATGTCATGAAACCCTTCAATATGGACATCCTCCGTCGCACCATCGTCAACCTCATACATACCCACCAGATGCTGCGCCTGAAGTACGGGCGCAACGACCAGCTGGAGGAGCAGGTCGACGAGGTCAAGATCAAGTCGCCCGACGAGCAGTTGCTCGAGCGCGTGATGAAGGTCATCAACAAAAATCTGAACAACTCCGACCTCAGCGTCGATGCCATCGCCGACGAGGTGGGCATCAGCCGAGTCCATCTGCACCGCAAGATGAAGGAGCTCACCGGACAGACGCCTCACGACTTCATCCGCAACCTGCGCCTCAAGCAGGCCGCCAACCTGCTGTCGTCGCACAACATGAACATCACTGAGGTGATGTATGCCTGCGGATTCAACAATGCCGCCTCCTTCTCCACCATCTTCAAGAAGTTCTACGGCATGTCGCCCCGCGACTACATGAACGAGCACCGCAAGTAGCGGCGACACGTAACTTTTGTTCCTGTTTCCCTGAACACAAAGACACAGAGGCATCCCGTGCCTCTGTGTCAATGCTTCACTCATCCATCATCCCTCATCCCTCATCCCTCATCCCTCATCCCTCATCCCTCCATCTTCCATCTTCCATCTTCCATCTTCCATCATCCATCAGAACGGTCCGTAGCCCATGCAGCTCGTGGTGCTCAGTGCCGTGATAATCGACGAGATGATGCTCGCCACAATCTGCAAAATCGTTTTCCAAGTTTCCTTCTTCATAATGGTATCGTTTTTAGTTGAACATTTTCTTCAGGGCGATGCCAAGGGCCGACTTCAGA
>CAMNPM010000006.1 GCA_946548065.1 uncultured Prevotella sp.
AATCGAATTTGTAATACCATTTTGATGCTAAATTTGCAAATTTTCTGCAAATATACATATTAAAATAATGTATTGCAAGTTTTGATCTTATCTTTTAATTATAATTAACATGCAAAAGATGGCTTACTATAATAGGTATAAGGCTATCGCGGCACAGGCTTCTGCATCTGCCAGTGCGTGATGATGGTGTTGGAGGTCATACCCGCAGGCGGCTGCAACGGTGTGCAGTTGATGGTTGGGGAGGGAATGGCCGAACTGTCGTCGGGCGGCTGTAAGTGTGTCGTAGAATCGATAGCCAGGATAGTCCATCTGATACACTCGGAAGACAGCTTTCAGGCAACCTTCATCGAAACGGGCATTGTGGGCTACGAAGGGAATGGCGGCTATCTGGTGCCGGATGTCTTCTGTATCCTGCATATTTGGGTAGAATGCATCAACGATTCTTTCCTCCAACTGCTGCCAGACTTCTGAAAACACGGGGGCATCGTCCGTATCGCTCTGCGTGATGCCATGCACCCGCTGGCAGAAGTAACTGTAGTAGTTAGGCTCTGGCTGTATGAGGCTGTAGAACGTGTCGACTATCTGCCCATTACGAACCATGACCACCCCCACGGAGCAGACACTTGACGGTTGCTGGTTGGCCGTCTCGAAGTCGATGGCGATGAAGTCTCGTATCATGGCTGTCCTGAAATTATGGCTGTACATCTGATGTAAAACAAGTCTACATCCCGATCAGCGCTTACTGTATTTTGCTTTTACTATTGCGTAGGAATTACGGGTCAGCTCCTGCAGCAAGTCATCGGGAGCCGTATTGGGATTGATGCCTAACCAATGTTTGGGCGACTCGTTATAGGGATTACCGATACATTCATGCTGCGCCTTCAAGTCTTCGATACGTTCCGGCTGGCATTTGAGCGAAACGACAGAGAAATCGTTGCAGTCGAAGAATGAGAACATGTGCCCCATGACATAGAACACTAATACTCCTTCGCCGCTTTTGAATTTCTGGAAAGGCAGTTTCTCTTCAACGTCTGCGCCTAATGACAGGCAAAACTCACGATAGTCTTCAATGTTCATAGAGGTTTGATAAATTGGAATTTATTGGTCAAGGCATCATAATAATCATCATAACATCCTTTATATTCGCCATTTACGTAATAGTAATACCTGCCATAGCCTCGAGTCTTCCATGTCGTTCCTGTCAATTTGTCAAAGAAAACCTTACTGCAATCTTTACCGATTTTCTTTCCTAGTATGGTTGGTTCGATTGCCAGTATTGGAGTATTTAGACCTGGTATGTTGAAAATATCTTCATAACTGACTGAAACTATACAAAACTTGACACCAACCTTTGCACATTCGTTTTCTATTACAGCTGGATTCACACAATGTTCAGACTGGCAAAAAGACGCATATTCATAAATGAGTACTCTATTTTTTGAATTTAAGAACTTTTGCATCTGTTCAATCGTGACTAGATAAACTTTGCCATCATTAGTAAGGCTATCAATAGGTGCTTTACAAAGAACGACTCTTTTCTTTTGGTCTTCTGTGAGGTGCTTGTATCTTGTTCCTGGAAATGTGATGACACACGAGGTCAAGGATACTATCCCCATAATTATCAGTAATTTTCTCATATAAATTCCGATTTATAAATGTATCTGCAAAATTAGCAACAATTGCTGAATTATGGATAATTTTGCACCGTTTATTAGGAAAATTTATGATGGAGAACGAGCGTTTGATAGGCAGTTCGGGCGATATTCCGCTGAGCCACTTCTTTGCGCATGGCCTCTGAGAGGGGGAGGTTGGGGGGATTGATACATACTGCATCAGCGAAACCGGCTTGGAGCAGGGCGTCTCTGTCGGAGATGCGGCCTGCAATCAGACAGACGGGGATGCTACCTGCTTGGCGGAGGATGCCCATGGGCAACTTGCCCATCAGCGTCTGGCGGTCGGCAGCCCCCTCACCAGTGATGATGAGGTCGGCATCGCGGATGAGGTCCTTGAAGCGGATGGTATCCAACAGAAGATCGATGCCCGGACGACACTCGGCATCGAGGTATTGCAGGAAGGCGTAGCCCAGTCCTCCTGCAGCACCGGCACCTGCTTCTCCAGAGCGGTCAAAACCGAAATGCCTGGCAGACAACTCTGCAAACTTTGCGGCTCTGCGGTCCAAGGCCTGTATCTCATTCGCAATACCTGCCTCTGCCTTCTTAGCAGGAAATTTCTGTAGTCCAAATACATAAGCTGCACCTTGTTCACCGCAAAGCGGATTCCTGACATCTGAGGCAATAGTGAACCGCACGGACTTCAGTGCAGTAATGTCGTCCCAGCAGCCTTTGACTGCCGTACTATTGTCAAGCTTTGCAAATATATCGACGATTGCCCGCAACATCCCCATGCCGGCATCGCTGGTGGCACTGCCTCCCAACCCTACAATGACATGCTTGGCACCTCTCCTGACGGCGTCCGCCACCAACTGCCCTACCCCGTAGCTCGTCGCCACCATCGGATTGCGCTCTTCCTCAGCCAGCAGTGTCAGTCCGCAAGCCTGCGCTATCTCGATGACCGCTGTATCGTTGTGCAACAGGTAAGCCGCTTTGACGGGTCGCATCAGCGGATCGTGTACAGTCAAGGCTATGATTTCTCCTCCGATAGCGGCACGGAAGGCCTCCAAGAATCCCTCACCGCCGTCGCTCACCTGCACCTCCACGACCTCAGCCTCGGGCCACACATTGCGTATGCCCTCCGCTGCTGCCCGGTTAGCCTCCTGTGACGACAGACACCCCTTCAGCGAATCGATGGCTACAATGATTTTTGGCATAGCGTATTGGCCACTGATTGTATTTTGATGGTCGCTGCCGTAGTAGGCACTCAACTCGCGGATGGCCTCCCCAGCTGCCACATACTCGTCGAGGGCTGCCGACAGATGCATCACCGCTACCGAGGCTTGGTCCAATCGTGTTTCCATCGTTTTAATTCGTTCTGTCTGTGTCATATCGTGGTCATTTTTGTGCAAAGATACGAAAAAACGGGGGTAGCACAAAAGATTTCTGTCACTTTTCCCGATTGTTGTACGTTTCATAACGAAAAAAAATCGTAACTTTGCGGTCATAAAAGCTCAATACGGAATAGGCATCAACGGACATGGAACAAAATAAGGATTTACAGGTGGCATGGGACTTCGTGGAAAACACGGGGCGCAGCATCTTCCTGACCGGTAAGGCCGGCACGGGAAAGACGACATTTCTGAAGGCAGTGGTGGAACACTCGCGCAAGCGGCCCATCGTGGTGGCACCAACGGGTGTGGCGGCGATTAATGCGGGCGGCGTGACCATCCACTCGTTCTTCCAGTTGCCGTTCTCGCCCTACGTGCCGGGGGCGAAGGTGGAAAGTAAGTTCGACTTCGGGCGCGAGAAACGGAAGATCATCGCCTCCATCGACCTGCTGATTATCGACGAGATTTCGATGGTGCGTGCCGACTTGCTCGATGCCATCGACAGCGTACTGCGCCGTTTCCGCGACCGCTACCAGCCCTTTGGCGGTGTGCAACTGCTGATGATTGGCGATCTGGCACAACTGACGCCCGTAGTAACGCCCGAGGACGAGCAGGTGCTGAAACCGTACTACGACACACCGTATTTCTTTGGTTCCAAGGCCCTGCAACAGATTGACTACGTCACCATCCAACTGGAGCACGTCTATCGCCAACAGGACACCAAGTTCATCGAGATATTGAACCAGGTGCGTGGCGGCCATCCATCACAGGAAGCCTTAGACGCCCTAAACACCCGTGCGACGGCCCTTCCCCCCTCCTTTGGAAGGGACGGGGGAGGTGCCATTCGCCTCACCACACACAACAACCTTGCCAACTACTACAACGAGTCTGAACTGCAGAAGTTGCCCGGTCACACGTTCCAGTATCGGGCGGAGGTGAAGGGTACGTTCCCAGACTACTCTTACCCCACGGCAGAGACGCTGGTGCTAAAGCAGGGCGCACAGGTGATGTTCGTCAAGAACGACCCGTCAGGCGAGCACCGCTACTACAACGGGCGCATCGGACACGTACAGGAGATTAGCCAGAGTCGGGTGACCGTCTATTGCGAGGGCGATAGCGATGCCATCGAGGTGGAGCCGCTGGAATGGGAGAACACCCGCTACACGCTGAACGAGAAGACACGCGAGATAGAGGCAGAGGTGCAGGGTACCTTCAAGCAACTGCCGCTGCGACTGGCATGGGCCATCACTATCCATAAGAGTCAGGGACTGACCTTCGACCGTGCTATCATAGATGCCAACCAGTCGTTTGCCCCCGGTCAGGTGTATGTGGCACTGAGCCGCTGTCGCACACTGGAGGGTTTAGTGCTGGCATCCCCCTTGCAGGCCCATGCCATCATCAACGACGAGCGCGTGGATTCCTACATCGCCCAACAGGAATCGGAGGCACAGCGCAGCATCGGGCAGTTGCCGCAACTGAAGCAGGAGTACGAGCGCTACCTGCTGCTACAACTTTTCGATTTCCGGCCGCTGCTCTACCAGCAGGAGACGATGGCGCGCCTCTTTGCCGAGTTTTTCTACCATAGTCACGCCTCGCTCAAGCAACTCCAAGACCAGGCCTTGCTGGACATCCGCCAGAAGGTTATCGACGTGGCCGCCAAGTGGCAACAGAAGATTCAGACGATGACCATCGAGCAGTTGCACGACAGCGACTTCCTGGACCGCGTGAAGCGCAGTGCCGACTACTTTGCCGACACGCTGAACGCCATTCTCGCCAAACCCCTGGAACTCACCTCCAAGGTGGAGACCAACAACAAGCAGGCCGCCCGTCGCCTGGGCAATGCCTTGCCCGATGAACGGCAGACCTGGCTCTCGCGCCGCTACCTGCTGACAAAGATGGCAGAAAAAGGGTTTACCGTCACCAACTACCTGAAGGAGAAGCAGATGTCGATGCTGGATGCTTTGGAAGAAAGTGACGTAAAGCCCAAGCGTCAGCGGGAGCGAAAACCCAAGGCACCCAAGGCGGTTAAGCCCGCTTTGGGTAAAAGCCCAATAAAGTGACATCAATATCGTTCAAAATCGCCTACAATGTTTGCCATATTCAGATATAATTAGTACCTTTGCAGCGTTTATGGCAACACTACCTCTTGCATTTACAGAACAGATGCTCCGGCTGATAGGCGAGGAACGCTTCGAACGCTACCTGCAGGCGTTTGAGGAGGATACTCCTGTGAGCATCAGGCTAAATCCGGCAAAAGCGGAGTCCCTGATGCCCGTGGAGGGCGAGGAGGTGGGCTGGTGCCAGAGGGGCTACTACCTGAGGCAGCGTCCTAACTTCACAATGGACCCGTTGTTGCATGCAGGTTGCTATTATGTACAGGAGGCCGGCTCCATGTTTCTCGACGAAGTGCTGCGCCAAATGCTGCCATCAGACATCATCCATCAGACATCAGCCATCAGACATCATCCATCAGACATCATCCATCAGACATCATCCATCAGACATCGTCCATCAGACATCAGTCCTCTTACAGCCCTTGACCTTTGTGCGGCCCCGGGTGGCAAGTCGACACTGCTGCGGGCTGCTCTGCCCGACGACTGTGTGCTCTACAGCAATGAACCCATGCGCCAGCGCGCTAGCATACTGGCGGAGAATGTGGAGAAGTGGGGCGGAAGAAACCATATCGTCACCAACTGCTATGCCAAGGACTACAGGAAGGCCGGGCTGCGTTTCGACCTGGTAGTGGCCGATGTGCCTTGCTCGGGCGAAGGGATGTTCCGCAAGGATGCCGCCACCATCGGTGAGTGGAGCCCGCAGCAGGTGGAGAAGTGCTGGCAGCTGCAACGCGACATCATCAACGACATCTGGCCCTGTCTCAATCCGGGCGGACTGATGATATACAGTACATGCACGTTTAACACCAAAGAGAACGAGGAGAACATCCGCTGGATCTTGGAGACGCAGGATGCCGAGGTGCTGCCCGTCAAGGTCAGGGAGGAGTGGAACATCACGGGTTCGCTGCTTGCGGGTTTCGACAAGCCCGTCTACCGTTTCATTCCCGGCATCTCGCGCAGCGAGGGACTGTTCGTGTGTGTGATGAGAAAGGCTGGAAGCCTGGAAAATATTCCCACCCTGGGAACAAAACATTCCCACGCTGGGAACAAAACATTCCCACGCTGGGAATCCGGAGCGGATAGTCTGCCTGCCGTAGGGCGCGCTGAGCTGACCTACCAGCAGGCCATAGCCTACCTGCGCGGCGAGGCACTGACACTGCCCGCAGACACCCCCCGAGGCATCGTGGACGTAACGTTCATGGGACACATCCTGGGGCAGGCAAAGAACATCGGTTCGCGCGCCAACAACCTATATCCCAAACCCTGGCGCATCAAGACAACCCACGTTCCCGACACCTATACCCCCATTCTCACTGACAAGTCATAAAGTTCAACGACTATGAAGCAATACTTAGACATACTAAACCGCATCCTGACGGAAGGCACCCAGAAGGGCGACCGCACCGGTACGGGTACCATCAGCATCTTCGGTACACAGTCGCGCTACAGACTGAGCGACGGATTTCCCCTGCTGACCACCAAAAAGCTCTATCTAAAGGGCATCATCTACGAACTGCTGTGGTTTCTCAAGGGCAGCACCAACATCAAGTACCTGCAGGAGAACAACGTACACATCTGGGACGAGTGGGCCAACGAGCAGGGCGAACTGGGGCCCGTCTATGGCCACCAGTGGCGTTCGTGGCCCGACTACGAAGGAGGGGTGATAGACCAGATACAATATGTAGTTGACCAGCTGAAGCACAACCCCAACTCTCGTCGCATGATCGTGTCGGCATGGAATGTTGCCGAGGTCAACAAGATGGCACTGCCCCCTTGTCATACCATCTTCCAGTTCTACGTCGACTATCCCGACGGACAGGACCAGCAGGGACGGCTCTCGCTGCAACTCTACCAGCGGAGTGCCGACACATTCCTCGGAGTGCCGTTCAACATAGCCAGCTATGCCCTGCTACTGATGATGATGGCGCAGGTGACGGGATTCCGCCCAGGCGACTTCATACACACCACAGGTGACACCCATCTCTACCTGAACCATCTGGAGCAGGCCCGCCTGCAGCTGACCCGCGAACCGCGCCCACTGCCCACGATGAAGCTGAACCCGGACGTGAAAGACATATTCGGCTTCCACTATGAGGACTTTCAGCTGGAGGGCTATGACCCTTGGCCACACATCAAAGCGGAAGTAAGCGTTTAGGGAGGTGACAGTTGAGAGTTGAGAATTGAGAGTTGAGAGTTATGATTAGTATTATTGCTGCGGTGGCCAAGAATAGGGCTATCGGATTTGAGAACAAGCTCATTTATTGGTTGCCCAACGACCTGAAGCGCTTTAAGCAGCTGACTACGGGGCATACCATCATCATGGGGCGCAACACCTATCTGTCACTGCCCAAGGGTGCGTTGCCCAACCGCAGGAACGTGGTGCTGAGCAAGACCATCGGTGAACTGCCGGGATGCGAGGTCTACCCCACCCTCGAAGCTGCCTTGAAGAGCTGTCAGGCGAATGAGGACATCTACATCATTGGTGGGGCCAGCGTCTACCAGCAGGCTCTGGAATATGCCGACCGCCTCTGTCTGACGGAGATTGACGACACTCCTACAGATGCCGACACCTTCTTCCCCGACTACAGCAAGTGGCGGGAAGAACGGCGCGAAGAACACCCGAAGGACGAGCGCCACGCCTTTAATTATGCTTTTGTGGACTACGTGAGGTAGCTGAATGCTGCTGTAGACTACGTGAAGTAGCGGAATAGTTGATGCGCAAGGCACCCACCTTGCGTAACTCCTGCTTCACATCGTTGATGATACCCATCTCGGTAGTGCGGTCGGCACGTATCGACACCACCATCTGCTGCCGTTCAGCCTCAGGCATCTGAGCCCGTTCCTCGCTGATGGCCTGCCCCAGCTCTTCGAGGGTGACGATGCGGTCGTTGAGCTGCAGGCGCATCTCACGACTGGTCACCCTGCCCTGCTCGTCGACGGGCTGGCCAATAAACAGATACACCATACCGGCCTTGCGGGATTTCTCCAGTTCAGTGCCTTGCGGTATCTCGTAATGCACCATAGGACGAACCTGTCGCATGTGAGTGACAATCATAAAGAAGAACAAGACAGTGAATATCAGGTCAGGCATAGCCGCCATATTCAGTCCCGGCACCTCGTGATGTTGCTTGCGAAATCTACCCATTGCTCAATTCTCATTCATCATCTGAAACCACTCCCTCCCGGATACGAATGGGCTGACGCCCCACCTTGCGGTAGGCAGCCACAACGGCATTCTGCATCTCGAAATAGGCATCGTAGCTGGTTTTGCGCCCTGTCTGGACGGCAATGACATAATTCTCCGTCAGACGCGAGGCCAGAAACGACTCCACTTGCTGCTGCAGCTGTGCCAGCGTGACAGGCTTGTCGTCGCAATACAGCGAGTCGTGCTCGTCGAGCCTGATCTGCAGCACATCGCTGCGGTGGATGTCCTGAACCTCCTGCTGTTGCTCGTCCAAGGGCGACAGGCGACGCCCCAGCCCCTTGTCGCTATCCATCGACGAGGTAACCAGGAAGAAGACCAACAGCATAAACGAGATGTCGGCTGTCGAGGTTGTATTCAGTTCGGGAATGTCCCTATGTCGCCTGCGAATAAACATATATTACTTGTGATTCTCCATCCAGAACGAGCGTACGGCGGAGACTATGGTCACCACTACGGCAACGCCCAGAGCAATATACATGAGCCAAAGCATGACCTCAGCCAAGAGAAGATTTCCTGCCTCTTCCATCACGCACCTCCTTTCGTCTGGTTACTTTTCAGTTTTGCTATGGCATCCATCAGCGTGATGGCGCTTTCCTCCATGTGAGCTGTCAGACGCTCAATCTTCGAGAGAATATAGTTGTAGAAGAACTGCAGGACAATGGCCACGATGATGCCGAAGATGGTAGTGATAAGCGCCACCTTCATACCTTCAGCCACGATGGTGGGGCTGATGTCGCCTGCTGTCTGTATACGGTCGAAGGCCATCACCATACCGATTACCGTTCCGAGGAATCCCAATGAGGGAGCGACGGCTATGAAGAGCCGGATCCAGGTACACCCTTTCTCCATGTTCGACACGAGCACCGAGCCGTAGTTGGTGAGCTGGCGGTCAATCTGCTCCAAGGGTTCCTTGATGTGCAGCAGCCCCTGATAGCATATTGATGCCACGGGGCCGCGCGTCTCGCGGCAGAGCGTCTTGGCTCCCTCCACATCGCCTTGTTCCAAACGGGCATCAATGTCCTGCATCAGACGGTGCGCATTGATTTCGGACAAGGTAAGATATACCAGTCGCTCAATGCAGAAGGCCAGTCCCAGCACCAATGCCAGCGCCACCAGCGACATGAAACCCGCAGAGCCCTCCATGAACTTGCGCTTGAGCTGCTTGTGCAGTCCACCGCCTTCAGAAGCATCCGGTTCGGTCTCTGTCAGTTCTGCGCTGACGGCAGCCATAGCGGAGTCGGCCATCACGGCAGCTGAGTCAGAGGCCAGCATGGCTGCAGAGTCAGAGGCCACAGCGACTGAGTCGACAGCAGCAGTTGCGGGAACAGCCATCAAGACTGCCAACGTCAAAGATATCAAGAATTTCTTCATCACCTTATTATATTTACTGAATCGTTATTTCCCAGACATCTCTTCGAGATAGTATTTCGAGTAGGCCACGTAGTGCTCGGCATTGTCGGTCTGTCCGGGACGCGTGGGCTTGATATACTTGGCTGGAACACCGCCCCATATCTCATGAGGCGGTATCTTGGTGTTTTGCAGCACCAAGGCACCGGCAGCCACGATAGCCCCTTCTCCTATCTCGCAACCATCGAGCAGCGTAGACCCCATGCCTATCAAGGCATGGTCGTGAATGGTACAGGCATGCACGGTGACATTATGCCCGATGGTCACGTAGTTGCCAATGTGCGTAGGACCCGTCTCGTGGGTCACGTGGACACAGCTACCGTCCTGCACGTTGGTACAGTTGCCGATGGTGATGGGAGCGACATCGCCACGTACCACCGCATTGAACCACACAGAGCACTCGTCGCCCATCTGTACGTCGCCCACTATGGTAGCATTCTCGCTGAAATAACAGTCCTTGCCCCACTTGGGAGACAGACCGCGATATGATTTGATTAAAGCCATTTTGTTGTTGAGAGTTGAGAATTGAGAATTAAGAGTTGGGAGGTCAGAGTTTGACGTCTTGCATAATCTTCTGAGTAGCTCCCGTCATTTGCTTGACAAAAGCGCCTGCCGCACGTCCGGCATCCTTAATTGACTGAGGCTCAGAGGTGAAACGCTGCATCACCTGCTGGAAGTCGGCAGCACAGCTAATCTCCAGCCCTCCGCCACAGGCTTTCAGTCCCTGGGCCTCCTGGAAACGCTGGTTGTTAGGCCCGAAGATGACGGGCACATCCCATACGGCAGCCTCCAAGGTATTGTGGATGCCAACGCCAAAGCCACCGCCTACATAGGTCACGTCAGCATAATGATAGATGCTGCTGAGCAATCCAAAGCAGTCGACAATAAGCACGTCAGCGTCTTTCACGCTCTCCTCGGTGGCTTGCGTATAGCGCTCCACCTTGCGCCCCGCCAGCTTAGAGACAATCTGTCCGAGATGGTCTTCACTAATGACATGGGGAGCGATAATGAGCTTCCAGTCGCGATGCTCATTAAAGTAAGGAATAAAGATGTCCTCGTCAGGTTGCCAACTGGAGCCTGCCACGAATATTTTCGAGGGCGCGGGGGTGCGGGGGGACGGGGGAACGAGATGACCTTCGCACCCACGTACCCCCGTACCTTCGCACCCCACTATAAACTGCTCGACAACAGGCAACTGCTTGGCAGCAGCCTTAATCTGCAATACACGGTCGAAGCGGGTGTCGCCCACTACCGTCACATCGGTGATGCCGATGGAACCCAGCAACTGACGACTAAGATCGTTCTGCACATAGAAACGCGTGAAGCACTTCAGCACATGGGCATACTGACGGCCGTACCAGCGAAAGAAGATCTGATCGGGACGGAAGATGCTGCTGACGCTATAGACGGGAATACCTCGATGACGCAGAATGTGCAGGTAGTTGTACCAGAACTCATACTTGATGAAGAATGCCATCACAGGTCGTACGGTGCGCAGGAAGCGTCGGGCATTGGTGATGGTATCCAGGGGCAGATAACAAATAATGTCGGCTCCCTCATAGTTCTTGCGCACCTCATAGCCCGAAGGCGAGAAGAAAGTGAGCAGAATCTTGTATTCCGGATGCTCCTGACGCAACTGCTCCATCAGCGGACGGCCCTGCTCAAACTCGCCAAGCGAGGCAGCATGAAACCACACATAGCGGGCATTGACATCAACCTGTTCCCGCAACACCCGAATGGCATCACGCTCTCCGCGCCACATCTTGCGAACCTTACCATTAAAAAGACTCGCAACGGCCACGCCAAGCTGATAGAGATATATAATAATGTTATACATCAGCCTAAGATTTCGATGGCTCGCTTCATTCGCTTCAAAGTCTCCTCCTTACCCAGGAAGGCTGAGATGTCGAACATGCCAGGTCCTTTACCCTCGCCTACCAATGTCAGACGCCAGGCATTCATGATGTTGCCCAGTTTGTAGCCCTTGTCCTCTATCCACTGATGAACAATGTGCTCCTGATTCTCCAGCGAGAAGTCGTCGATACCCTCCAGCACCTGCATCAGCTCGGTCAGCTGCTGGGCAGAGTCATCCTTCCAGCGCTTCTTGGCCGTCTTCTCGTCGTATTCTGACGGAGCAACGAAGAAGAACGAGCACAGAGGCCACAGCTCATGAACGAACGACACACGGTCTTTCATCATAGCCGTCACCTGCAGGATGCGCTCAGAGGTCTCTTGCGGACAATGTTCCTTGACAATGGGTTCGAAGAGGGCAGCAATCTCCTCGTTCGACTTCTTGAGGATATACTCGTGGTTGAACCAGATAGCTTTCTCATAGGCAAACTTGGCACCAGCCTTCGAGCACTTGGAGATGTCGAACAAAGGCACCAGCTCGTCAAGCGAGAAGATTTCCTGCTCAGTACCAGGATTCCATCCCAGCAGCGCCAGGAAATTGATGACAGCCTCGGGGAAATAGCCGTCCTCACGGTATCCGCGCGAGACATCGCCCGTCTTGGGGTCGGTCCAGCGCAGGGGGAACACGGGGAATCCCAGACGGTCGCCGTCGCGCTTCGACAGCTTGCCCTTCCCGTCAGGCTTCAGCAACAAGGGCAGGTGAGCAAACTGGGGCATGCTGTCCTCCCAGCCAAAGGCACGGTAGAGCATGACATGCAGAGGAGCCGACGGAAGCCATTCCTCACCGCGGATGACATGTGAGATTTCCATCAGATGGTCGTCGACTATGTTAGCCAGATGGTAGGTCGGCAACTGGTCGGCACTCTTGTAAAGCACCTTATCGTCACAGATGTCACTCTTGACGCGCACCTCACCACGAATCAGGTCGTTGACGAGTATCTCCTGACCTGCCTCCACCTTGAAGCGCACCACATACTGTTGCCCATCGGCAATCAGCCGGTCTACCTCATCCTTGGGAAGGGTCAGCGAGTTGCGCATCTGCTGGCGGGTATGACAGTCGTACTGGAAATTCGGCACCTCAGCGCGTTTCTGCTCCAGTTCCTGTGGGGTGTCGAAGGCTATATAGGCCTTGCCAGCATCCAACAACTGCTGAACATACTGCTTATAGATGTCGCGACGCTCGCTCTGGCGGTAAGGACCCTTGTCGCCTCCGAACGAGACACCCTCGTCGAACCGGATGCCCAGCCACTTGAAACTCTCGATGATATACTCCTCGGCACCAGGCACAAAGCGCGTAGAATCGGTGTCCTCGATACGGAACACCAGGTCGCCTCCATGCTGCCGAGCAAACAGATAATTATATAATGCCGTGCGCACACCACCAATGTGCAACGCACCCGTAGGACTGGGTGCAAAACGCACCCTAACTCTTCTTTCTGCCATGAATTTTATGGTCTTTTTTCAATAATTTGTGCAAAAGTACGCATTTTTTTTGAGAATATGCGCTTTTTTTCGTATTTTCGCACGGTGAAAGCAAAAATATGTACCAATGAGCAGTTTTAATTTGAAAGAAGACATCCAATGGCGCGACATCCTTGTGCGGGCTTTGCTGGTCATCGCAACAGTCACCGTTGTGGTATGGTCGATGCCCCACGACAACACCAGCATCTTCCACGCAGAACAAGGCAAGCCTTGGAAATATGCAGACTTCACTGCACCGTTCGACTTCCCCATCTACAAATCAGATGCAGTCATACAGCGCGAGCGCGACAGCGTGATGAAGGAATACGAACCTTATTATAGATATAATGTAGCCACCGAACAGCAGATGGTGCGCAAGTTTACTGCCGACTATGCCGACGGCATACCCGATGTCACCGACGACTACATCAGCATCATCTCGAACCGCCTGCACAGCCTTTACCAACAAGGTATCATGGAGCAAAAAGACTACGACGAGCTACGCAGCGACACGGCCAACATGATACGCGTTGTCAACCAGAAGCAAGCCTTCAGCGTGTCCATCCTCGAAGTTTATTCACCCAAAGGTGCCTACGAACAATTGTTCAGAGACGAGAAGCTGGCCTCCATGCGCGGAGCATTACAGAAATGCAACCTGAACAACTACATAGTGCCTAACCTGACATACGACCGCGAGCGGAGCGAGACCAGCAAGAACGAACTCCTGGCCAGCATTCCCCTGGCCAGCGGACTGGTACAGAAGGGGCAGAAGATAGTTGACCGCGGAGAGATAGTGACTGACAGGACCTATCGCATCATAGAATCGTTTATCAAGGAGAACGACCGCCGCAACGAGGACAAGACACAGAACCGAATATCGCTCATCGGACAGATACTCTACGTTTCTATCCTGATGATCTGCTTCACCATCTACCTGTCACTATACCGCAAAGACTACTTTGAGAAGTGGCGCAGCATTGCCATGCTCTATGCGTTTATCATCATCTTTGCCCTGCTGACGGCTCTCTTCGTGCGCAATACCTTTGTACACGTCTACATCCTGCCCTACGCGATGGTACCCATCTTCATCAGGGTGTTCATGGACTCACGTACGGCATTTATGACCCACGTCACCATGATCACCATCTGTGCCATCATGCTGCAACATCCCTTTGAGTTTGCCATCGTCGAGACGGTGGCCGGACTGGTGGCTATCAGTTCGCTGCGTGAACTGTCACAACGCTCACAGCTCTTCAAGTCGGCCATCTTCATCACACTGGCCTGCATGGCTGTCAACATGGCCTTCGACTGGATGCAGGCCAGCACCTTGAGCCAAATAGACTATAGCACGTATAATTATCTGGTGGTGAACGGTATTGCCCTGCTCTTCGCCTACCCACTGCTCTACCTCATCGAGAAAGCATTTGGGTTCACCAGCGACATCACACTTATTGAGCTGTCGAATACAAACAATGAGCTGCTGCGGCGCATGAGCGAAGTGGCTCCTGGCACCTTCAACCACTCTATACAGGTGGCCAACCTGGCTGGAGAGATAGCCAACAAGATTGGAGCCAAAGGCCAGCTGGTGCGTACCGGAGCCCTGTACCACGACATCGGCAAACTGTCTAATCCTATCTACTTTACAGAAAACCAGTCGGGCATCGACCCGCACGACATGCTGACCGACATTGAGAGCGCGCAGATTATCATCAGCCACGTTACCGAAGGTCTGAGAATGGCCGACAAGCATAACTTGCCCAAGGTCATCCGCGAATTCATTGCCACCCACCACGGACTGGGCAAGGCTAAGTTTTTCTATATCCGCTATAAGAACGAGCATCCCGACGAGCCTGTTGACGACCTCTTGTTCACCTATCCAGGCCCCAACCCATTCACCAGAGAGCAAGCCTGTCTGATGATGGCCGACTCGGTGGAAGCCGCATCGCGCTCACTGAAGGAGTATACCGAACAAGCTATCCGCGAACTGGTAGAGCGCATCATCGACGGACAAGTGGCTGAAGGCTATTTCCGCGAATGCCCCGTTACCTTCCGCGACATCCAATATGCCAAGACCGTACTCATTGAGAAGTTGAAAACCATCTACCATACGCGCATCAGTTACCCAATGGAGAAAAAGGAATAATCTTACGTGTTTGCGCACACAAATTTATGCACATTCCCGCACATCTGTGCAGGAAATGCGCTGTTTTTAGTTAACAAATATTAATTCTTGTTGCACTTTTGCCTATGTTTTGTGCAATAACAGTACCTTTGCGGGCGTTTTTACGAAAATAAGTTTAAAAGATGAAAAAGATTCTATCTTCGGTGATTGTTTTCACAATGGCTTCGATGAGCGCCTGGGCAGGCGGTATCATCACCAACACAAACCAAAGTGTATTGTTCTTGAAAAACCCCGCACGCGATGCAGCCATCGGACTGGATGGCGTATACAGTAACCCGGCAGGTGTTGCCTTCATGCCAGAGGGATTTCATGTGGCCTTCAACTGGCAGTATGCACACCAGACTCGCACCATTACTTCGACAAACCCGGCTTTCGCGTTAGGTAAGAAAAACAACGGCAAATCGACAAAGGAATTTGAAGGCGTAGCTGACGCTCCCATCATTCCCTCACTACAGGGTGCCTATAATAAAGGTAACTGGAGCCTGCAGTTCAATCTGTCTGTTCCCGGCGGTGGCGGTGCCTGCGAATTTGCCGACGGTCTGGGGTCGTTCGAGAGTGTCGTGGGTAACATTGCTGCCATGCTGCAGCCTTTAGGTGCGCAAGGCTATGACATGGAGAGCTACATGAAGGGACGCCAGTACTATTTTGGTGTCCAGCTGGGCGCAGCGTATAAAATTTACCCCAACCTCTCGGTATACGGCGGTTTGCGCCTGCTCTATGGCGATGCTACCTACAAGGCAAAAATCAATAATATCATGGTGAAGACGGAAGGGGGCTATGTCGGTTTTGCCGACTATCTGCAGTACTCAGCTACCACCATTAACAACAATCTCGACCTGGTCAATGCGGGTATAGCAAAATACCAAGCAGCCGGCATGGAAGCTCCTGCAGAACTGATTGCCCAGCAGGTACAGTTGGAAAAGACCAAGGAGAGTCTGAGTCAGCTTCAGAAATATGCCGACGGCGTAAATCTGTTGTGCAACCAGGACGGTGTGGGTATTGCTCCCATCATCGGTATTCACTACAAGGTCAGCAACTTCAACTTTGCCGCAAAATATGAGTTCAAGACCCAGATCCGCATGAAGAACGAGTCTACGGTCAATGAAGCCAGCGAGATTGCGGCCGTCAACAAGTTCCGTGACGGCGAGAAAGTAAACGAAGACTCCCCTGCCCTGCTGACGATTGGTGCACAGTGGAAGCCCATTGATGTGGTAAGCCTCAACCTGGGCTGGCACCATTACTTTGACAAGGATGCCAACTGGTATAACAACACCCAGGATCTGCTGCGCCACAACACTAATGAGTTCCTGGCGGGTGTTGAGTGGGATATCACTCCCAAGCTCAATGTGTCGTGCGGTGGACAGCTGACCCGCTACGGAATGGACGATGCCTACATGAACGACATGTCGTTCGTGGTCAACAGCTACAGCATCGGTCTGGGATTCAGTTACAAGGTTAAGGAGAACATCACCCTCTCTGCTGCCTACTTCCAGACCAACTACGGCACCTATAAGCGCGACAACTATCCCGCAGAAGGCATCAGCGACCACTTCACCCGCACAAACCGCGTACTGGGTGTCGGTTGCCAGCTGGACTTCTAAAAAGAATATTATAGCGGATCTACATCGTAATATACCTGTAGAGAAGAGAAACGACGGTCTGCGAGTATTTGCTGCTGAGCCAGGAGCAGATACTCGCGGACTTTTTTCATGTCAATGCCCAACTCCAACTTGAGCACCAGCTTGCGAATATTCTGTTGTTTCACCTTGGCCACCGATGGTTTGTCCGGGCCAAGCACACGCCCGCCAAACCACTGCCGCAACATGGTACCCATCTCAGTGGCTGCCTGCTGCACCATTCCATCCTGTCTGTGGTTCAAGAACACGTAGATGAGTCGGCAAAAAGGCGGATAGCGGAACATCTGACGCTCTGTTATCTGGTCTTTGTAAAGTGCCGTATAATCATTATGTACTACCTGACGGACCACAGGCAGGTCCTTCTGCTTGGTCTGAAGGATAACAAGTCCCCGCTTGTTCTTACGACCAGCCCGGCCTGCCACCTGCGACATCATCATGAAGGAGTGTTCGTAGGCCCGGAAGTCGGGCATGTTCAGCATCGAATCTGCGTTGACGATGCCTACAACAGACACATTGTCGAAGTCAAGTCCCTTTGATATCATCTGGGTACCGATGAGAATATTGGTACGCCCCGCTCCAAAGTCAGTGATGATACGCTCATAGGCATTGCGGGTGCGAGTGGTATCAAGATCCATGCGGGCAATACGTGCCTCTGGCAGCACTTCGCGCACCTGCTCCTCAATCTTTTCAGTACCATATCCGTGGGTGCGCAGATCGGTCGAACCACAACAAGGACACTCGATAGGCACACTATAGGTACTCCCACAATAGTGGCACGTCAGCTGTTGCATCTGTCGATGGAGTGTCAACTTGACATCACAATGCTGACAGGTAGGCACCCATCCGCATTGGTGACACTCTATCTGAGGGGCAAAGCCACGGCGGTTCTGAAACAGGATAGCCTGCTCGCCTCGCTCCACCGCCTCGCGCACGCGCGTTATTAATAGAGGTGAAAACGCACCTGCCATCATCTTCCGGCGCTGCAGGTCAGCGGTGTCCACCACCTGAATCTCGGGCAGCTCCACTCCCTTGTACCGTTCCTTCAACTCCACCAGCCCATATTTCCCGGTCTTGGCATTATGATAGCTTTCTATTGAAGGGGTTGCAGTGCCTAATAACACACGAGTATCCTGAATACGGGAAGCCAGCATGATGGCCACACTGCGGGCATGATACCGGGGCGACGGGTCTTGCTGCTTATAGCTTGTCTCATGTTCCTCGTCGACAATAATCAGTCCCAGTCGTTGAAAAGGCAGGAACACTGCCGAACGAGCACCAAGGATGACATCATAGGGATTCTGAGAAAGTTGTTTCTGCCATATTTCCACACGTTCTGCATCAGAATAGCGCGAATGGTAAATACCCAACCGATTGCCGAAGATGCGCTGCAGGCGCTGCATCATCTGTACCGTGAGTGCTATCTCCGGCAAAAGGTACAACACCTGCTGCTTCTTTTCAAGGGCTTGCAGGATGAGGTGAATATAGATTTCTGTCTTTCCCGAACCCGTTACGCCATGCAGCAGCGTGACTTTCTTCTTCATCATCGACATCAGGATAGCATTATAAGCGTCCTGCTGGGCCACACTGAGAGGCTTCACAAGGTCTGGACGATACTCTCCGCCGTGATTGAGACGCCCTACTTCCACCTCGTAGGTCTCTAATATCTGGCGTTTCTCCAACTGCCGGAGCGTTTCTGACGATGCCTGACTGGCATTCATCAGCTCTTCCTTGGTGACCTCCTGTTCTTGTACCGCCACCCCCTGCTGCTCATCCACAAGGTCCCAATGCGACAGTTCCAGATAGCAGGTAAAAGCCTCCAGCTGTTTCTTGGCCCTTGCCAGCACATTCAAGGCTACATGCAAGGCCGTGGCATTACGGTACTGTTGGGTTAAACGGATATATGTCTCCGTTTTAGGACGATAGCCATCCTCTGCTTTCAAACCTCCGGGGAGCGCGGCCTTGAAGACATCACCGATGGGCGACAGATAGTAGTCGCTGATCCACTGCCACAGCAGCAGCTGTTCAGCCGTCACCATAGGCTGCTCATCAAGCACCTGCTGAATGGGCTTTACCTGGTAGCCGTCCGGTTTCACATCATGCTCCCTGGCCACAATACCAACATAGCGCTTAGAACGCCCGAAGCCTACCAGCACACGCATGCCTGTCTGTACAGACACACCAGCCGGAACAGCATAGGTAAACAACCCCTTCAGGGGCACTGGCAATATTACATCAACATACGTCATCAGCCTGCAAAGATAGTGCAAATCAAGAGAAACACCAAATTTATTTTGTTTTTTCAGAATAATTGCTTATCTTTGCAGCACATACATTAACTATTTATAAACCGAAACATGATGTACGAACAAATTCTTGAAACAGCATCTTGGCTGAAGGCAAAAATCAGCTCAAGTCCCAAGACTGCTATCGTGCTTGGCACTGGTCTTGGACAATTAGCCTCAGAAATCACCGACAAGACTGAGTTTCCTTATAGTGACATTCCCAACTTTCCGGTCTCTACCGTTGAAGGTCATTCGGGCAAGCTCATCTTCGGAAAACTGGGTGGTATTGACATCCTTGCCATGCAGGGACGCTTCCATTACTATGAGGGCTACTCGATGAAAGAAGTGACTTTCCCCGTTCGCGTGATGTATGAACTGGGCATCAAGACCCTCTTCGTGTCAAATGCGGCAGGTGGCATGAATCCCGACTTCAATATTGGCGACCTGATGATTATCACCGACCATATCAACTTGTTCCCCGAGCACCCCTTGCGAGGCAAGAACTTCCCTACGGGACCACGTTTCCCGGATATGCACGAGACCTACGACCAGCAGCTCATCAAGGAAGCCACCAGCATTGCCAAGGAGAAGGGCATACATCTTGACTATGGTGTATATGTGGGCGTACAGGGTCCCACCTTCGAGACCCCGGCAGAATACAAGATGTATCGTCTGCTTGGCGGTGACGCTGTAGGCATGTCCACCATTCCTGAAGTTATCGTGGCCCACCATTGCGGCATTCGCACCTTCGGTGTCTCCGTCATCACGGACTTAGGCGGATTCGACGACCCCGTAGAAGTCAGCCACGAGGAGGTACAGGAGGCTGCTAACAAGGCGCAGCCTTTGATGACTGAAATTATGCGTGAAATGATTAAGCGGGCAGAATAGATGGAAAGATGGAAATCCAAGCATTAGGAGAATTCGGACTTATCGACCGACTGACGAAAGATATCAAGCCCCAGAACGAATCGACAAGATACAGCATAGGCGACGACTGTGCCGTACTGCATTATCCCAATACAGAGGTACTGGTCACCACCGACATGCTGATGGAGGGTGTACACTTCGACCTCACCTACACCAGCCTGCAGCATTTGGGATACAAGTCGGCAATGGTGAACATCAGCGACATCTTTGCCATGAATGGCACTCCCCGCCAGATGACGGTCTCGCTGGCACTGTCGAAACGATTCACGGTGGAAGACGTAGAACAGTTTTATACCGGTCTGCGCTTAGCATGCGAGAAATGGGGAGTTGACATCGTAGGAGGCGACACCACCAGCAGCTATACCGGTTTGGCCATCAGCATCACCTGCATCGGTGAAGCCCGCAAGGAAGACATCGTCTATCGCAACGGTGCTCACGAGACCGACCTCATCTGTGTCAGTGGAGACTTAGGAGCCGCCTACATGGGACTTCAATTACTGGAACGCGAAAAAGCCGTTTACTACGAACAGGTGAATGAGTTGCAGAAGAAGATTGCTGAAGCGAAAGCAAACGGTGACAACCAAAAGCTGTCAGCACTCAACGCGCAACTATCAACACTTGCCTCACCCGACTTCTCGGGCAAGGAATACCTGTTGCAACGCCAGCTCAAGGCTGAAGCCCGGGGCGATGTCGTACAGCGACTCCGCGAGGCAGGCATCCATCCCACAGCCATGATGGATATCAGCGACGGACTGTCCAGCGAACTGATGCACATCTGCAAGCAGTCAAACGTTGGCTGTCGTATTTTCGAGAAACAGATACCTATCGACTACCAGACTGCCGTGATGGCTGAAGAGCTGAACATGAACGTCACCACCTGTGCCTTGAATGGCGGAGAGGACTACGAGCTACTCTTCACCGTTCCCATTGGCGACCATGAGAAGATTCAGCAAATGGATGACATCCGGCTCATCGGACACATCACACAGGCCAGTCTAGGACATGTCCTGGTAACCCGCGATGACCAAGAATTTGAGCTCAAAGCACAAGGATGGACGATGGAAAAGAGCCAATAAAAAAATATTTTCAAAAATAATCGGCCAAAAGTTTGGCCGATTCATTTTTTCTTCGTACCTTTGCACCCGCAATCAAGAGGATTGCCTTAGTGAAACTTAATGAATGGTGCCTTAGCTCAGTTGGTAGAGCATCGGACTGAAAATCCGTGTGTCCCCGGTTCGATTCCTGGAGGTACCACTTTCCTCCTTTCATTATGAACCCCGTTTACGACATTTGTTGTAGCGGGGTTTTTCATTAACATAAAAATAAAGACTATGGGAATTGTAATTGGAATAGACGTTGGCATATCTACCACGAAAATAGTAGGACTGAGGGACGGAAGGGTTGTTTCACCCATCCGTATTACTGCTGCCGACCAAGTAACCTCGCTCTATGGAGCATTCGGAAAGTATCTGCACGACAACAAGATTAGTCTTCAGGACGTAGAGCAAGTGATGCTTACCGGCGTGGGAGCAGCCTATATCGACGACCCCGTCTATGGAATTCCTACCAAGAAGGTCGACGAATTCATTGCCGATGGTTTGGGTGCTCGTTTCGAAAGCGGACTCGACAAGGCCATTGTTGTTTCCATGGGTACAGGTACGAGCTTTGTACAGTGCAACGGCAATGACATCCGCCATATCGGGGGCATCGGCATTGGAGGAGGCACCTTACAAGGTCTGGCGCGCGTCATGCTCAACACCCGCGACTATAAACAAATACAAAGCCTGGCCATGAAGGGCGACATCCGCAACATCAACCTCCGAATAGGCGACATTTCCACTCATCCCCTGCCCGGACTCCCCATGGAGGCTACCGCCTCACTGTTCTCGAAAGCACAATACAATGCCTGCCAAGAGGATATCGCCCTGGGAATCATTGTGATGGTGCTTCAGACCATCGGGTCGGCAGCCATATTGTCATCGCTGAATTCTGGCATCAAGGACTTCGTGCTGATAGGCAACCTGACGCTCGTGCCACAATGCAAGGACATCTACCCCATGCTGGAGAAGCTGTATAACGTACATTTCCACATACCCAAATACTCTGAGTTCTGCACAGCTATCGGGGCTGCACTAAGCCATAAGCATTAGGATGCTTTCCTATGCTTGTCGAACTTATGGAGGAAGTAATTAAAAGCCTCCAGACCAGCCAGCACCAGCACCGTGCTGACTATAGCCAGCTTGTACATGCCACCACCGCAAGCCAGACCAATGGCAGCCACCACCCATACACCGGCTGCTGTGGTCAAACCGCTCACAATGTTCTCCGTCTTGCGGAAGATAATCGTACCGGCACCAATAAAACCTATACCGCTTACCACTTGGGCAGCTACGCGGGAAACGTCCCATCGCTGCAGTTCATTGTTCATGGCGTCTGAAAAGCCATAAGCCGAAACCACCATGAACAATGCAGAACCCAAGGCCACCAGAAAGTGCGTACGGAAACCGGCCTCCTTAGAACGGTATTCACGCTCAAGGCCAATCAAGCCACCCAACAAAGCTGCAACAAAGATACGCAGCATCAATTCATATTCGTAATCCATCGTTCACTCGTTATTTTAGTTACTATTTAATTCATGTGCAAAGGTAAGGATAACTGGCGTACTTCGGCATTCATCATGCGCTGCACTTCGCGCATGGTACAATGGCCGTACACTGCCAGAATCGCTTTATTGAAGATACCGTGCCCCACGGCTATCACCTGACAGCCCGGATAGGTTGCTGTGATATAGTCAAGAAATGTACGCGCACGAGAGAGGAGGGCATCCTGGCTCTCAATATCATCAGGCCAGGGCTCATCGCGCAGGTCGGGAATAAAGCGTCCGGTAAAACTGCCCCAGTCGCGTTCACGGAGCAGCGGTGTCGTAGCAACGGGGAGCCCATGGGGCTTGGCAATGATTTCCGCAGTCTGAATAGCACGGCGCAAGTCGCTCGACACCACCGCATGAATGGTCTCTGCAGCCAGTCGACGAGCTACACAAAGGGCCTGTTCCCTACCCCGCTGGTTGAGGTCTCCCTGGGTCTGTCCCTGCATAATCTGGCGAGCATTATCAAAGGTCTCACCGTGACGGACTAAAAAAATAACGGTCTCCATGGTTGCAAAAGTAACAATTATTTCGTACATTTGCAACAAAAATCTATTTTAATAATCGGATTTTCAAATAATTTTGTAACTTCCTAAAATCCGCAGATAATTTTTCGAGTACCTATTACACATATTTTTGCATCGCTTTAGAGTCGCTTCAGGCAGGGAGATGCCATACACATACCATACACATACCATACACATACCATACACATACCATACCCTTGAGCATGGCTACAATATGGCATCATAGGGAGAAAACCGAGGCATCTCCCTGCATAACCACTACCAGCTATATGCGAAATGGATCAGAGACGTCCCCTGATCTACATATTCGGTAATTTGGCTGAATATTTTTCGGCAACTTGGCTTGATTTTATTCGGTAATTTGGCTTTTTTGCTCGGCAGGGCTTCAAGTATCATTTGTTTACTTGAAGCCCTGCCTATTTATATTTTTTTGTCTCCATAGTTGCAAAAATAACAATTATTTCGTACATTTGCAACAAAAATCAAAGAAAAGACTATGAAAATATTCCAGAGTTCTATTTTCCGTGCAGTCTGCGCCATTGTGATAGGCGCGCTGATCATCAAGTATCCTGACCAAGGTGTAACATGGCTGACAATGGCTATTGGCGGGTTGTTCCTGCTGTCGGGCATCATCGCCCTCCTAGCCTTCTGGCAGGCGAAGCGACATGCTAACGAGTATACCATTACCGACCGGGAAGGAAGGGTAATCAGTGGTACTCAGCCTACATTCCCGATTGTAGGACTGGGCAGCGTGATTCTGGGTCTGGTACTGATATTGACCCCCAACGCTTTTATCAATGGACTCATGTATATGCTGGCAGCAGTTCTGATACTGGGCGGCATCACACAGCTGATGAGTTTGCTGTCAGCACGACGGCTGGGCAGCATACCCTTCGGTTTCTGGGTCTGTCCGTCGCTCATTCTGCTGACGGGACTGTTCGTCGTCTTCAAACCGATGGAAAGTGCGGAACTGCCACTGCTTATCCTGGGGTGGTGTTCGATACTCTATGGTGTAATAGAGTTGATAAATACGCTGAAGATATACAACATCCGTAAAGCCACCGACCGGCAAGGCGAGGAGGACAAGGAACTGCCAGTCGCAGAGGAGATTAGTTCGGAACTAGGCACGGGCGAGGAAGAAAAGACCACAATGCCTTAATATCTGCGCGTACTTTCGCGGATTTCGAGATGAGCCTTGACAACAATGTGTTGTACGCTGTCATCGCCACACATCTGATTGAGCAGCAGGCGGAAAGCCTCGATGCCTATTTCTCGCAGGTTTTGCTTGACGAAGGACACGCGGGGGTGGGACATTTCTGCCACCCAGTCGCTCACATAGCCTACAATAGACACCTGTCCGGGAATCTGAAATCCTTGGCTACTGACAGCTTGCAGAGCAGCAATGGCCAGTAGTCCGTGGGCCGCAATAATGGCATCTGGCGGTTCTGGTAAACTAAGCAGTTCAAGAGTGTCGGAGAGCCCATTATTGAAACTGATATGATGACACTTCACCAATTCCTTCCTGATGGGAATACCATGTTCACGTAGTGCCTCCAGATACCCGTGCTTGCGCTTGATGGTTTGCTCCATGCAGTTGAGCCCGCCAAGAAAGGCTATTCTCCTGGATCCACTGTCGATGAGCGTCTTGGTGACCTCATAGGCGGAGTCCACATCATTGATGTAGACTGACGAGACATCAATGTCAGGCACCCTGTCGAACACCACCACGGGAACTTGAAGCTGCCGCAGCCGGAGAATATGCGAGAAATCGGTGGTATCTTGCGAGGGACAAATAATCAAGCCTTCGACATGCATATTAAGAAGCAGGTCTACGCAGTCTTTCTCATTCGCATAGGTATCGCCGCTGTCTGTAATGATGCACATATAGCCAGCTTGGCGGGCCTCGTGCTCAATACGCTTGACAATCTGCGAATAATAATTGAACGACACATCAGGCACTACCACTCCTATGGTATGGGTGGTGTCATAGCGCAGACTGGCGGCAAAGGGATTAGGGCGATAGCCGTTCTCTCGTGCCAGTTCCTCTATCTGTTTCCGCAGCTCCGGACTCACACCCTCAAGCCCCCGCAAGGCACGAGAAACAGTGGAGGCATTGACCCCCAACTTACGAGCTATATCGCGTTGTGAAATATGTTTCATAATCCTATGCGCAAAAATTCTTGGCAAAGATAATAAATTTCTCGCAACACATACGCAACATGTTGCAGGAATCTTACGCAACGCATTGCGCAAAATAAAAGGGAGCCACATAAACACTATCAATATGCAGCTCCCTCCACTTGCAAACAGCCTTGCTATGTTAAATTTGCGTCGGTTCTCTGTGTGCAAAATTATATGAAACTAAGTAAAAATGATACAACGTATACAGAAAAACGTTACGCAACGCATTGCTCTCTACATGCCCCAAAGGGGAGCTGAGAGACCCTGTCCGATGACATTTCAAGAGCGTAAACGTCTTTAATGTATATGAAACAGATGCTCTTACTTATCATCAGTCTGGCCTGCTGTCTGCACATGCAGGCTGCCGACCTTTACCTTACCCCCGACTCGTCGCTGACCGATGCGGTAAGGAAAGCCCGCGAGATGCGCCGTTTGGGAAAGGCTGCAGAGGTGACTATCCATCTGGCGGCAGGTACTTATTACCTTTATGAGCCACTACGACTGCGTCCTGAAGACAGCGGACTGACCATCGAGGGGCATGGGGCTGTCATCAGCGGAGGCATTCCTCTCGGTGGTTGGAAGTCACAACACAAACTGATGGTGGCTGAAGTACCCGACTTCAATGGCAGACCTTTTGACTTCCGGCAGATGTGGGTGAACGGCCAAAAGGCTGTCAGGGCTCGCGATGTGAACGACTTTGAGCAGATGGCGCGCATCATGACCTATGATAAGCGCAACCAGATACTATGGATACCGAGAAAGGCGGCAGAGAAGATTCTGAAGGCACCGTATGCAGAAATGGTACTACACGAAATGTGGTGCACCTCAAATCTGCGCATCAAAAGTGCTACAGTCGCGGGCGACTCTGTGGCCATACGCTTCCACCAGCCAGAAGCCAAGCTACAGTTTGAGCACCCGTGGCCTTCGCCCATGACTCCTGACACCGGACACCCCTCGCCTTTCTATCTGACCAACGCCAGGGAACTATTAGACGAACCGGGAGAATGGTATCACGATATCCGAGAGCACAAAGTTTATTACATGCCTCAAGGAAATGAAGAATTAAGAGTGAAGAGAGAAGGGACTGGTGCCATAGTACCTGTGCTGGAGACACTGGTGGAAGTGATTGGCACTTCAGAACAACCCGTACGCCACATCACCTTCAAGGGTGTCACCTTCAGTCACACCACCTGGATGCGCCCCTCGGAGAAAGGACATGTACCCTTGCAAGCAGGAATGTACCTGACGGAGGCCTATAAGCTTCGTCCGCAGATAGACCGTCCCAACAATCACAAGCTTGACAACCAGGGATGGCTGGGACGCGCTGATGCCGCCGTGGAATTACGGTGGGCAGAAGGCTGTAACTTCGAGCAGTGTCGCTTTGAACACTTAGGCGGCTCAGGGCTCGACTATGTGGAGGGCTGCCGGGGAGGGAAAACCACCCGATGCACCTTCACGGACATCGCCATGAATGGATATGTTTGCGGCTCGTTCTCACCAGAGGGGCTGGAGACCCACCTACCCTACCAGCCTACCGACTTCCGCATGGTATGCACCGGACAGGAGATCACCGACTGCGAGTTCTACAACGTCACCAACGAGGATTGGGGATGTGTGGCCATTGCCGCAGGCTATGTCAGCGGCATCAATATCGAGCACAACACCATTCATGACGTGAGCTACACAGGCATCTCACTGGGATGGGGATGGAACCGTGACTTGGTGTGCATGAAAGATAATAAAGTACATGCTAACTTGATATACGACTATGCCCGCCATATGTACGACTGTGCTGGCATCTACACGCTCGGCAACCAGCCTGGCACACAGATCTGGGAGAATGTGGTATACGATATTGCAAAGCCCAGCTATGTTCACGACCCCAACCATTGGTTCTATTTATACACCGATGAAGGGTCGAGCAATATCACGCTACGCGACAACTGGACTCCGGAAGAAAAATTTCTGAAAAACGCCAACGGACCTGGTAACATCTGGGAAAACAACGGTCCGCAGGTGAGCCAAGACATCAAAAAGCGGGCAGGAGCAGGTGTGAGATGAAAAAATGTGAGCAAAAGTCTTTGCACTTTGCACATTTTTTGCTACTTTTGCACCAAAACTAACCGTTATATCAAGTTCATGCCAGCAATATTCAGCAAAATCAGAAAGGAAGACTCTGAAAATACGAGACAATGGGACTTGCTCGTAACGCGACTGATAGCGGGCGATGTGATTCCCGTTATTGGTCCGGAGTTTTTGGTAAACGACGAGAAAGGCAGCAACCCGCACCAAATACTCATCGATGACCTGGCAGAAGCCTACGAGATCAGCTCACATCCAAAGTCGTTCTCAGAACTGTTGTACGACAAAGACTTCGATGCCAGCGACCGCAAGAACATCTACGCCATGCTGGGCGATGCTTTCAGCCAGCCGCTTTTCGAACCTTCCACCCTGCTGAGACGCCTGCTGGCCACCAAGCGCTTTCCGTTTGTAATCACCACCTCTTTCACTCCTGTTGTGGAAGATGCGATGCGCGAGATATGGGGAACCGACCAGCTGCGCGTGATGAAGTTCACGAACGACCCTTCACACAACGATGACATCAGCACCCGCTCCGACATCAACAAGCCTACCATATATTATATGTTCGGCAAAGTATGCCGGTCGGAGAAGAAATACGTAGTGACCGACTACGACATGCTGTCGTTCTGCCGTTCTTGGCTAAGCTCGGCAGAGAGACCCCAGAACCTGGCCTCGGAGCTTCAGTCAAAGTACCTGCTGTTCCTGGGCAACAGCTATTCTGACTGGCTGAGCCGTTTCATCTGTTTCTCGCTGAAGGGGAAGATAGACAACCAACCGATGGGAATGGTGGTAGACCCGATTGCTGAAGACAGCTTCCTGCAGTTCATGAAGCGCATCGACACCTTCACACAACGCAACGCAGAGGAAGTAATCAACAAGATGGAGACCATGCTTCAGGAGCGGGAGACCGAGCTACAGAAGACGCGCTTCAACACCCCACAGCAAGGAACCGACGTATTCATCAGCTATTCACGTGCTGATGCAGAGGTGACAGCCCGGCTATACGAGGCACTGACGGCACGAGGCATCAATGTGTGGTACGACCGGAACAGCATCAGCATGGGTGGCAACTTCATGAACGAGATTATTGCCGGCATCAAGTCGACCAAGCTTTTCGTTCCCATCATGACACGCAACATCCAGGCCCAGCATAATGAGTATCATCCTTACCGCACAGAATGGAAGACAGCCATCGACCTGGCAACAGGCTACGGTCGCACGTTCATCATGCCGGCAAGCGAGAAAGACTTTGACTTCTATGGAGCTGACATCCCAGACGCCCTGAAAGCCTGTAATGCCTACCTCTATGATGCCGACAATCCCGACTTCGAACCATTCATCGACCAGATACAGAAACTGCTGGCCAACATATAGACCCACCTAACGGTAGAATCACTAAAAGGCATGAATGATGAGCAAACGCAACGATAACCCGTGGAAAGGGCTTGACTCTTACAAGGAGTCAGACCGTATATATGGACGCGACGAGGAGATAGAGATCCTGTTCAGCCGCATTGAATATAACACGCAGACTGTGGTATACAGCCGGTCTGGTATTGGAAAGTCGTCGATTATCAATGCCGGCATCTTCCCCAAGGCCCGACGTGCCGGTATGCTGCCTGTCAGCATACGACTGCAGCATACCACGAACAAGGACTACCCTACTGCACCCTATATCGAACAGGTGCGGCAAGCCATTGAGAACGAGTTGCAGGCATCAGGCGGAAGGGCTGAGGAATTGGTAGCTCACAAGGATGGCCATGAGGAAACGCTGTGGGAATACCTGCACCGCTATCGTTTCTGGCTACCTGACAACAGCGAGAAGCCTGCTGTACCATTATTAGTATTCGACCAGTTCGAGGAGATTTTCACCCTGGAGAAAGACCACCATCGCGTGATAGACTTCTTCAGCGAGGTGGCCGACCTGCTGAACGGAGTGATGCCCGACTACCTGACAGCTGACGGTCTTACCGAAAACACCGTAGAGAGTGCATCGGTCAACAGAAAGTTGTTGTTCCGCGGACTGCGCGAGCGACAACGGAGCAACACGCAGGAATACATCCAGGAAGACTTGTTTCGCATTGTCTTTACACTGCGCGAAGACTATCTCTCCTACCTTGAGCGCAACACCACGCACATCCCTTCGCTCAAACTGAATCGCTATTGCCTGCTGCCCATCAACGAGGAACAGGCTGCCACCATCATCATGGAACCGCGTCAGGGACTGGTAGACCTAGAGGTGGCCAAGCTGATTATCGAGAAGGTAACGGGCGAGAAAGACTTCGAACTCGATGGCCGACCTGCCATTTTTGTCGATTCTGCCATTCTCTCACTATACCTCAGCCGGCTCTACGACATGCTGCCGGAAGGTGAAGAGAAAATTACCGCTCAGCTGGTGAACCAGTTTGGCGACAATATCATACAGGACTTCTACCTGGAGGCCATCCAAGGTGTGAGTACGCGCTCGATAGAATATCTGGAGGACAATCTGCTGAACAACGAGGGGCGACGCGAGAACATCTCGGTATACAATGCCAAGCACGTGGGCGGTGTAAGCGACGAGGAGCTGGTCTATTTGTGCGACACAAAACGCCTGCTGCGACGTTTTGCCTACAGCGGGGATATGCGCCTGGAGTATATCCATGACATCCTGTGTCCCATCATCAAGGACCGCCGCGACATCCGCCAGATGCTGAAGCTTCAGGAAGAAGAACGCCGCAAGCTGATGGAACAGGAGCGCCGCAAGCGTGAACTGCTGGAACTGAAGGCCAAGGCTGACCGTCGCAGATACCGCAACTACATGATAGCAGGCTGTACGATAGTGATTATAGGATTATTGTCGTGGTTCTACAACTACTATATGAATGTCATGCAGTGCGACTGCTATTACGAGTCGTTCATACAAGTGAACGGCTGGCCCGTCGGGGTAGGTCGCGAGCTGAGTCAGGACGATGTCAAGAAACTCAGCGTGAGCTATAAGTTGAGCAAGCGCGGCCACCGCTCCAGCACGCACTTCAACAGCATTGAGGTGATGAGCAACGACGGTAAGCTGCTACACAATAAGATGCGCACCCCGCTCGTGAAACAAAGTGAAGCATCCGACAAGAAAGCAAAAGCCTTCTCGGCCATGCTGAACAGTACTAAATACTATAAGTTCAGTGCAATTGACACCTCCGACACTGCCCGTGTAGACAAGCTGGAGGCCTACGACCGCGACGGCCATGTGCTCTATGTCGTCACTTACTTCAATGCCGTAGAGGATCGCGAGACTACCGACGGGGAGACGGAGGCATCTTATGTCTGGGCGGTATACACCGATATGAAAGGTGCTCCCCTGCAGGTACGCGACAATGGTGCCGACCGCATGCAGGTGTTCTACAACAGCGAGGGTCTGGAGGAGCGATTCATGTTCTTCGATGATAGCGGCGCACCCAAGCAGAACGACCTCGACTGCTTCGGTTACCGTATGCACTATGACGAGGAGAATCGCGTAGACTCTGTATGGACGCTCGACCCCTTCGGTGAAGAAGAGTCACTGGAGGTAAGAACCTACTCGCCACAACGCGACACCTTCACCTTCTACGATCTGCAGGGTCGACGGGCTATCCAGAAGAAGCTGGGCTACCACTGCCGCATAGAAGCGAAGGATGACAAGGGCAACATTGTCCGCAAGGAATATTACGGTATAGACCAGAAACTGGTGGCCAACAGCCTGCGTCCTGCCATCACCGTCATTACCTATGACAAGATGAACCGCGTGACAGGCACCAACGACTACGACAATGCCAACCAACCCTACACGCAGAACCGCAAATACTATGCCCAGCGCGAATACGAGTATATTGGCAACACGATGGATGTGCTGAGCGAGATAGACTACCGCTGGGATGCCCACCGCAAGGAGATGGTGAAGGTGAAAAGCTCCATCGCCCGACTCTATGGCAGTGTGACGGAATACACCACCATCGATGTAGAGAAGAACCGCTACCGCATGATGCGCGTTGAGCAGAACGAGAACCTCGAACCTGTATCTATCTCATACTACGGCAAGGACCAGAAGCCCCTATTCGACAGCACGGACTACTTCCACAAGCACATCACCGAACGACGGATGCTGGCCAACGGACAGCGCATCGTAGTACACCGCTACTATGATGTCGCAGGAAAACTATTCTCAGCTCCCGGACACCGCGACTATGCCATCGACTCCTGCATCTACAGTGCTCGCAACCAGTTGCTGAGCCGGGTGTGCTACGACAGTGACACCGTGGTGGTACACTCGCAGGGCTATGAATACAAGGACGGCATCGAGGTGGCTCGCTTTGCACGAGGCATTCACGGCACCCCCATCCGCTGTCCGAAGTGGGAAAAGGACGGACTGAGCTACTACAAACTGCTGAGTGTGCGGTCAACCACCGATGCCCTGTCGTATGTCAAGCCCATCAGCGAATACGGATGCACCTCATGGGCCTACGACGGCAAGGATCCTTGGGGCATCACCGAGAGCCGCGACCAGCAGATTACCAGCAACCAGATGGGCAGCAACTGGAAAAAGGAGACCATCACCATCGTCTATGCCGACCATATCCCATTGGATGCCCACGCTGTAGTGTATGTCCACCTGACGCGTCATGGTTACCCTGCCGACAAGCTGGGACTGCGCGATGGCGACCTGCTGCTCAGCATGGGCAGCTGGCAGTATACCAACAGCCAGTCGGCTACTACGGTCCAAAACCAGTGGGGTACTCTTGGACAGAAGCCTGTCATGATGAAGGTGGGACGCTACGAGCAGAGAAGCAAGCAGTGGAAGGTACTGACTTTTGAGGTTCCGGTCTTTGGCGGCAACTTCGGATGCGAGATCTATCCTGTTTACTATACGGATGATGAATATAAGGTCTATGAGAAATTATTAGCACTATGACACAAAGCCCAAACAATAATGAAAGCCTCATCCATTCGCTGAAGCAATCCATCCGGCAATGTATAGAGCAGACCGACGACCAGTCGACCCTTACGCGCTGTCTGGAAATGTTGCAGGCCGCCCGTAAACGCCAGGAAGAAGGCGACGAGATAGTGAAGGACATGGCTGTCACAGGTCAGCTGCGAGGTGCCTCTTCCGACAAGCGACAGCTGCTTGACTACACGCTAAGCACCCAACAGGAAGAGTTGTCTGCCGGGACTCTGGCCAACGTAGAGACCAGTGAGGAAGAAACGCCCGAGAAGCTGCTGCAACAGAGATTGCTCAATCGCCGTATGCTATTGGGAGTCCTCACCGCTGTGGCTGTCTGCGCCATCATCGTATTTGCCGGCCATTACATCCACTGGAGCGATGACAGCGACAAGCAGAAATACGTGACGGTGGCAGAGAAGTACGAGACCATAGAGGTCAACGGGGTTCAATTCAACATGGTCAGCATCGAAGGCGGCACTTTCACCATGGGAGCCACCAACGAGGACGGTGAGGAAGACAGCGACGAACTGCCCACACAGAAGGTTACCCTCAGTCCCTTCACCATCGGGGAGACGGAAGTAACACAGGGGTTGTGGAAGGCTGTCATGGGCAACCTGCCTGCCAGTTTCGATGGTGACTATCATCCGATGAAGGACATCAGCTGGGACGACTGTCAGGAATTTATCGACTCGCTCAACAAGCTCACTGGCCGCCATTTCCATCTGCCCACCGAGGCACAATGGGAATATGCAGCCCGAGGGGGAAACCGCAGCAAGGGCTACAAGTATGCTGGTGGCAGCCATATCGAAGAGGTGGCGTGGTTCTCTGCCAATGCCTGGGACAAAGGCAAGGATTCGCCCGACTTTGGCAACCATTCTGTAGGAACCCGCAAGCCCAACGAACTCGGACTTTATGACATGTCGGGCAACGTATGGGAATGGTGTCAGGACAGCTATGCACGCTATGACGGTACACCCAAGAAAGATCCTACGGGTCCACAGAACTCTTCCAACTCCTACCGCGTCAACCGAGGCGGTTCCTGGGACTACATAGCCACCAGTGCACGGTGCAGCAACCGACGCAACCGAACGCCCGACTTCCGCAACTTCAACCTGGGCATGAGACTGGCTGAATAAAATCACTCAACAAGCACTAACAGAAACTATCAAATATGGGAAAAAACAAGAATGCCACCTGGATATGGTACCCTGGCGACTTTGAAATATGGAAAGGAAACATCTTCAACAACCGCCGTACCGAACGGGGTTCTATGTTCCCGCCATTCTGGAAACAAGACTCTCACTATGTCACGGTAGCATTCACTACTACCGTGGACCTTGCGGAAGAAGAGGTCATCGCTGTATGGACAGAAGGGGCATTCAACTTTGCTCTCGACGGCAAGCTCATCTCCCAACTCTCCGACCCCAAGAACTTTTGGTACGAAGAGGGGGACAATAAAGGCTATCGCATCCGCATCCCCAAAGGGTGCCACAAGCTGGAGTTCAAGGTCTGGAACCAGCAGCAGCTGCCCGCACTCTTTGTCCAGGGTGACACCATCCAGAGCAACAACACTTGGCTGGCCACCTACGAAGACAAGATATGGATTGACGAGAATGGTGTGGCTCACGGTTCGGGCATCTATGTTCCAGCCGGCTCGTGGCACTTCGACTCCCCCGGAGAGACGCCCTCACGCTATTCGCTCCGATGGTGCGAGGCCTTCCCCGTGAGTAGCGAGAAAGTGGCGGGTGGCACACTCTACGACTTCGGACGTGAGACCTTCGGACACCTGGACTTTCGCCAGCCTAAAGGCAACGGCACTGCCCATATCTATTATGGTGAGAGTCGCGAGGAGGCCCTTGACAAGGAACACTGTGAGACGCTCGATGCGATGCCCATCACCAACGACCATACGCTCTTTCCCGTTGGCAGCAAGGCATTCCGCTATGTCTATATCGAAGACTGCGGCAGCATCAGCTACCAACTGGCCATGTATGAGGAGTATTCTCCTTTCGACCCGTCCCACTCTGGCTCGTTCCGCTGTTCCGACGACCTGCTGAACCGCATTTGGGATGTCTCGGCACGTACCCTCGAACTGACTACACAGGAGTTCTTCATGGACGGTATCAAGCGCGACCGATGGACCTGGAGCGGAGATGCCATTCAATCGTACCTCATGAACTACTACCTCCACTTCGACTCCGACTGCGTGAAGCGCACCATCCGCCAACTGCGCGGCAAGGATCCCGTCACAGCTCACATCAATACCATCATGGACTATTCCTTCTACTGGTTTATGTCTGTCGTAGACTATTACCAGTACACTGGCGACAGCGACTTTGTCTGTGAGATGTGGCCCCGCATGCTGACACTCATGGACTACATACTCACGCGTACCAATGCCGAAGGAATGGCGGAGGGGCAACCCGATGACTGGATATTCGTCGACTGGGTCGACTTTCCCATGCACAAGCGGGGTGCACTGGCCTTTGAACAGGTGCTCTTCATTGCTGCCTTGTTCGCCATGGAGAAGGCTGCACACATCTGCAACGAACCTGAGAAGGCTGACTATTACCAGGGGTTGGCAGCACAGCTGAGCGGAAAGCTGGAGCGCACCTTCTGGAGCAACGAGCAACACGCCTTCATGCATGCCATAGAAGATGGCGTACTGAACCCGCAGGTGACCAAGTTCCCTAATATGTTTGCCCTCAGAACCATCGCGATGTCCGAAGAACGCCAGGAGCAAATCATGAAAAGCGTGATGCTCAATCCCGACATACCGCCCATCACCACACCTTACATGCGCTTCTACGAGCTCGAAGCACTGTGCGAGGACGGACTGCATCAGCAGGTACTCAGGGAGATACGCGACTACTGGGGTGGCATGCTGCGCGAAGGAGCCACCTCCTTCTGGGAGAAATATGTACCTACCGAGTCCGGCACCCAGCATCTGGCCATGTACGGACGACCCTACGGCAAGTCGCTCTGTCACGCCTGGGGAGCCTCCCCCATCTATCTGCTGGGCAAGTATTTCTTAGGTGTGCAACCCACCCGGCCCGGCTATCAGGAGTATGTCGTCCAGCCTTCACTGGGCGACTTGGAGTGGATGGAAGGCGACGTGCCTACCCCTCATGGAATGATACATGTCTATATGGATTGCCAACAGGTGAAAGTGATGGCAACCGAAGGCTGCGGCACCCTGATTGTAGGCAACCAGCGCATGCCTGTCGAGGCCGGCAAGGAGACCGTTATCCGTTTTTCTGCTTGTTGATGAAAATCACCACACCGGCAATGACGAGAATGACTACGGCAATGATATGAAGGGTATCCATATTGACAAACGTTTATGTTACTACGGCAAAGATACAAAGAAGAAATCAATAATCCAAAAAAGAAAGAAAAAAAATGAAGAAAACACTTATTATCGCTACAATGCTTTGTCTGTCGACTATTACGACGCAGGCTGAACAAGTAGTTATTGAGACACGCAACACCAGTCTGGTGCTCGACGTGGAAAAAGGGCAACAGCCCAGGTATGTGTACTACGGTGCCAAGCTCACCGCTCAAGAACTGCAGCATCTGCAACGTCCTGCCGTCTTCGGACGCATGGATGCCTACCCTGCCTACGGTCTGAACACCCCTGCCGAGGCTGCCCTGGCCATGCGGCATAGCGACGGCAACCTGTCGACAGCCCTCGTAACCGATTATTGGGAACGCGGCGAGGTAGTTGGCGAAGGCAACTTCGTCACCTGCATCACAATGAAAGACCCCGTATATCCCATCACCGTCACCCTCAACTACAAAGCCTTTGTCGAAGAGGATATGATAGAAACCTGGACAGAGATTACCAACAACGAGAAAGGAACCGTCAACCTGACCACATTTGCCTCTGCCGTGCTGCCCATCCGTCGCGGCGATGTGTGGATGAGCCATCTCTACGGCTCTTGGGGCAATGAGGCCCGATTGGTGGAAGAGCCGCTGACCGCCGGACAGAAAGTCATCGTCAACAAAGACGGCACTCGCAACTCGCATACTGACCATGGTGAGGTCATGTTCTCGCTCGACGGCAAGGGACAGGAGAATGCCGGAGCCGTCATCGGTGCTGCTATCTGCTACTCCGGCAACTACCGCCTCAAGGTGGTCACCGACGATACCGACTACCACTACTTCTTCGCAGGTATCAACGAAGACAACTCGGAATACCACCTGAAGCGCGGCGAGACCTTCAAGACACCCGCCCTTGCCCTGAGCTACTCGCAGCAGGGACTATCGGGCGTGTCGCGCAACTTCCACAAGTGGGGCCGCAAATATAAGCTGATGCACGGTGACCGAGAGCGCAAGATTCTGCTCAACTCGTGGGAGGGTGTCTATTTCGACATCAACCAGCAGGGCATGGACCAGATGATGAAGGACATCGCCTCCATGGGCGGCGAGCTCTTCGTCATGGACGATGGCTGGTTTGGTGACAAGTATCCGCGCAAGACCGACAACTCCAGCCTGGGCGACTGGGTGGTCGACCGCAACAAGTTGCCCGACGGCATCGAGGGTCTGCTGCGCGATGCTAGAAAGAACGGGGTGAAGTTCGGCATCTGGATAGAGCCCGAGATGGCCAACACCACCTCCGAACTCTATGAGGCCCATCCCGACTGGATTGTGAAGGCTCCCAAGCGCGATGCCGTCTTAGGCCGCGGTGGCACACAGGTGGTACTCGACCTGGGCAACCCCAAGGTGCAGGACTTTGTCTTCAGCGTGGTGGACAACCTCCTGTCCAAGTATCCTGAAATCGACTACATCAAGTGGGATGCCAACATGGCCATCATGAACCACGGTTCGCAATATCTGACCATGAACGACCAGAGCCACCTCTATATCGACTATCACCGCGGATTGGAGAAGGTGTGCCAGCGCGTACGTGCCAAGTATCCCGATGTCACCATCCAGGCCTGTGCCTCTGGCGGCGGTCGTGCCAACTGGGGTGTACTGCCTTACTTCGACGAGTTCTGGGTCAGCGACAATACCGATGCCCTGCAGCGCATCTATATGCAGTGGGGTACCAGCTATTTCTTCCCTGCCATCGCTATGGCCAGCCACATCTCTGCCACGCCCAACCACACCGTGTTCCGCACCACGGCACTGAAATACCGCATCGATGTCGCTATGTCAGCCCGTCTGGGCATGGAGATTCAGCCCAAGAACATGACCGACGACGAGAAGGAACTCTGCCGCAAGGCCATTGCCGAATACAAGCAGATACGCCCCATCGTGCAGTTTGGCAACATCTACCGACTGGTGTCGCCTTACGACAGGAAGGGACTGGCCTCGATGATGTATGTCAACGACGAACAGACCAAGGCCGTATGGTACTGGTGGAAGACGGAGTCGTTCCAGAACGAGCACCTTCCCCGTGTCAAGATGGCAGGTCTGAACCCCAACCGTATGTATAAGGTACGCGAGCTCAACCGCATCGACCTCAATCCCCTCAATGTGGAAGGCAAGTCATTCAGCGGAGCCTATCTGATGTCTCACGGCATCGAAGTCCCCTACCGCAACGAGCCCGAATGGTCGAAGAAGAGCGACTGGTCCAGCCGAGTGCTATACCTCGAGGCAGAATAAACAGAGCATCGAAACATCGAAACATCGAAACTTCGAAACATCGAAACATCGAAATATCGAAATATCGAAAAATCGAAAAATCGCCCCCGCCAATCCTCAAAGAAACATTGAAAAAAGCAAGCACCGACCTCCTGTCCTACATCCGCGAGGGACGCGAGATGACACAAGGCGAGAAACTCAGGCTCATCGTGAGCCTGAGTATCCCGTCTATCCTCGCCCAGATCTCCGCCACCGTCATGTTCTTCATCGATGCCTCCATGGTGGGACACCTCGGTGCCAAAGCCTCGGCAGCTATCGGACTGGTAGAGACCACAGGATGGATGATGGGCGGGCTGGCCTCAGCCGTCAACATGGGATTCTCCGTGCAGGTAGCCCATGCCATCGGTGCCAACGACTTCGAGCAAGCGCGCCGTGTACTCCGGCAGTCGCTGGTCTGCAGCCTGCTATGGGCCGTGCTCACTACGCTGACTGCCCTCGTGATAAGCCCTGCCCTGCCCTACTGGCTGGGAGGAACAGAGGAGATAGCGCATGATGCCACCCTCTACTTCGCCATCTTCTCGGCCTTCTGCGTTTTCTTCCAGATGGAAGGTTTGGCAGGCTCTATGCTCAAGTGTTCGGGCAACATGAAGATACCTTCAGCACTCAACATACTGATGTGCATCATGGATGTCATCTTCAACTACCTCTTTATCTACATCCTCGACATGGGGGTTGCCGGAGCAGCCATTGGCACCGGACTGTCTATGCTGATCACAGCAACTATGATGCTCTACTTCCTGCTGGTGCAATCCGATATGCTGGGGATATTTAAGAGGAGAGAGGAAAGAGGAGAGAGGAGAGAGAATAGTTGGCAGCACTTCCGTCCGAAGGCCGACGTGGTGGGCATTGCCGTGAAGATAGGAGCACCCATGGGACTGCAACACTTGCTGATGGGAGGTGCGCAAGTGGTGAGCACCCTCATTGTTGCCCCATTGGGTACCATCGCCATTGCTGCCCACTCGCTCGCCATCACCGTCGAGAGCCTTTGCTATATGCCCGGCTATGGCATTGCCGAGGCTGCCACCACACTGGTGGGGCAGAGCTTCGGGGCCGGACAGCGACTGCTGACACGCTCCTTTGCCCGTATGTCGGTGACATTGGGTATGCTGGTCATGACACTGATGGGAGTGCTGATGTGGATCTTCGCGCCAGAGCTGATGATGGTGCTGACCCCTGTCGACGACATCATTGCCGTGGGTGCCAACTGTCTGCGCATCGAGGCTTTTGCCGAACCCATGTTTGCAGCCGCCATCGTCTGCAACGGCATCTTTGTAGGAGCAGGCGACACCCTGAAGCCGGCTGCCATGAGTCTGCTCTCTATGTGGGGTGTCCGTCTGACATTAGCTGCTCTCCTGGCTGGCACCTATGGTCTGCCGGGTGTCTGGACGGCAATGGCCATCGAACTCACCTTCCGAGGCCTCATCTTCCTCATCCGACTCTTCCATGGAGGCTGGATGAAGAAGCTGTCCTCACTGTAGTTTCGGATAGTTAGCCGGCTGGTCCCAGTAGCGCAGCACCTGTGTCTGTCCGCCAGCCACGATACCCTCATAGTCCCACTTGTAGGTGCCACCGCCTGATGCCGCACTGCCCTAAACCTTGTAGCCGTTCATCACGTTCTGCTGTCCGCCCTGGCCAAAGGCCTTCCAGGCACTGACCTTGATGGTGCAACCATCAGCAATATGTAGCACAACGTATGCATCGTTTTCTGTTGTTTCGATCTTCTAAATATTTTTTTCTTCACGTATTCCGTTTTTTGTCAACATTCCCCCTGTTCAGAGATAACCTTCTGACGTTCAGCAGATTAAAGAATGCAACACTACACCAAACACTACACCAAACATCCACCTATCACTACACCAAACCACTACCCTACTCCAGCTTGCGTCTCCTTTAGTTTCACAACCCCTTCGAGGTAGGTCCGTGGGGGTAGTGTTGGGGGTAGTGTTGGGGGAGTGTTGCACAAACACCTACCCTTCGGCAAACCCTTTGTCCATCGGGCTTTCAGGGCTGTTGGGGGGAGAGTGGGTATGTTTACTCCCTGCCCTGAGAATTTCTACTCCCTGCCCTGGGAATTTCTACTCCCTACCCTGGGAATATTTTTTCCTACGCCTAAGAAAAAATATCGAGAGGTGCGCCCGACGAGGTTACGGCTCGTGACTGACGAGGTTACGGCTCGTCGCGGTCGGCATTAGTTCTCGTTTTCAAGAATCTCGTAGACGGAATAGCTCTCAGTGAAGTCCTCGATGGTAGCGGCATCGAACACGATGGGGAACAGCGCCTGCGTGGAGCTGGGCGTGGGATCCGTCGGGTCGATGTCAGTACCTGAATCGGTGGTACCTGAGGTATTCTTCGTGAACTTGAAGGTATAGGTGTACTTGATGTTAGGCTATAGTTGAGTCGGAGGATAGTAGGAATTAAGCTATAGTTGACCGTGAAAGAATAGATGCAGCTCGCGGGATTCCACCCGGGGGCTGCATCTAAAAAAATAACTACTATCAATAACTAAAAACCTAATCTTATGAAAAACGTCCTCACGACGTCTGTGTTATCCTTTCTAACAATCTTCTTTTTTTACCTTCATCGAACTTTTACCTATTGTCGATTTTCCTTTTTCAATCTTTTACCTTTAAACCAATACTTTCTTGAAGACGATGCAAAGGTACGATGTTTTTCGGTATGTTATACCAAAAAGGCATCGGTTTTCTGAAAAAAGCGGGGTATTCTTGACGTAAATCAATCGTTTGTGTGCGAACACACCTAAATTGTGGTCGAACACAGTACTTTTTCTACCGCGTTGGTCAGTTCTACAAACTGGGCAATGGTCAACTGCTCTGGGCGGAGGGTTAGATTGAGGGCGGAGGGTGGAAGGAGGAGGGCGGAGGGTGAAGTGTTCTCGCTTTGCGAGTGTGGCTTCGTGATGGGAGATGAGAGGTGAGAGGTGAGAGATGAGAGCTGCTGGTCGGTGAGGAGCTGCTTGAGGGAGACGCGCAGCATCTTGCGGCGCTGGTTGAAGACGGTCTTCACCACGCGCTTGAACAGTTCTTCGTCGCAACCCAGCTGGCGGGTCTGGTTGCGGGTCATGCGGATGACGGCACTCTTGACCTTGGGGGGCGGGTTGAAGACGGTCTCGTCGACCATGAACAGATACTCCACATCGTACCACGCCTGAATGAGCACCGACAGGATGCCGTAGGCCTTGGTGCCGGGCTTCGAGGCCATGCGCAGAGCAACCTCATGCTGTATCATACCCGTGCAACAGGGTATCAGGTCGCGATTGTCTATCATCTTGAAGAAGATCTGCGACGATATGTCGTAAGGATAGTTGCCCGTCAGCACGAACTGTCCGCCATCGAACACCTTCGAGAGGTCCATCCGTAGGAAGTCCTCGCCCAGGATGTTTTCGCGCAGCTTGGGAAAATGCTCGTTCAGATAGGCCACCGACTCACGGTCGATCTCTACCACCTTCAGCGGACGGGGCTTATCAACGAGGTATTGTGTCATCACTCCCATGCCGGGGCCTACCTCCAATACGGGCAGGCCGGGACAGGCATCCACCGTATCGGCAATGCGACGGGCTATCGTGAGGTCGGTCAGGAAGTGCTGACCCAGATTCTTCTTCGGACGGACTTGTTTCATACTTGGGGATAACGGCTAACGCTGATCGAGTTTCATCAACAGGAGTCCGATGACAATCCAGATGATTTCACGGACGCGACAGATGATGCTGACAAAGATGCCCAGGGCAGCAGAAAGTCCCAGGGCAGCAATAGAGAGCACGAAGCCACCCTCCTGCACGCCCAACTGCATGGGCAGGAAGCCGATGAGGTTGGCAAAGAGCGTGGTGAAGGCCACGATGAGGATGCTGTGCAGATAGGTGAGCACAATGCCTGAGAAGCCTCCTCCATTGTCAATGCCGAAGAGCAGGAGCATGAACAGCACCTCGGAGCTCTGTACCACGCGGGAGAAGAACTCAAGGAAAAGACTGAGGTAGAAGGCGCGCCGGTCCTGACCGTGCAGCGAGGCTATCTGTTGGTCGATGTTGTGCATGGCCTCGGCATGACGTTCAGAGAAGCGGGTGCTCCACCCTTTCAAACCTGGGATATGGCCTATCCAGCGGATAGTCTTCACCACCAGTCCGTTGCGGTATCCTTTTGAGAACAGGTAGAAGGCCACGAGGCAGAAGACGATGATGATGCCCAGTATGGTGGCGATGACGGGTGTCAGCGGCATGTCGCCCAACGCCACCAATAGCAGATAGAGGAAGATGGAGACAAACCAGAAGATGAAATGGCCAAAGAAGTGCATCATGGCATAGAGGATGACCGACGAGGTAGCATGCTGATTGTCGATATGCTTCGACAACTCCATGATGCGATAGGGTTCTCCGCCAAGACCACCTACGGGAGTGGCATAGTTGAGGGCATAACCAGTAATGGTGAGCTTATAGATACGCCAGCGACTGACAGGCGGCTCGCCTCCCACGTTCCCCTTGATGATGGTCCACCACGACCAGGCATTCAGTCCGTAGACGAAAATCCACACCCCGATGATGGGTATGAGCCAGTAGCCTGCATGACAGAGGTGATCCCATAGCTCTACAAAACTCACGTCGAAGGTGAACAACATCACCACCACGGCGACGACACCGAGGATGAAGAAAAAGTTGTTAAGCTGCTGTTTGGTCCACTTCATATTTTAGCTGAGAGATGAGAGGTGAGAGGTAAGATGTCAGAGGGTTTGGGCGAGACGCCGGCAGAAGGTTTCGTGGCGGTGGTTGACATACAGGCAGAGCAGCCCCATGCCAACAATCTCCCACACGAAGTAAAGGGCCGGCACGTCGAGCAGACAGAAGAGGAAGAGCCAGAACGAACGGAAGTTGAAGGTGAGCAGTCCGTTCCACCAGATGACGGGACGCGACTGACGGAGGAAGGCCTGGCGCACCGCATCAGGGATGTTGTCCAAGCTGCCGTACTTCTCGCGCAGACGAGCCAGGAGATGCTGGAACTGCGGGGTCGACTTTTCCTGGTTCTTAGTATAATCAATGTATGACTTCTGGAAAGCGCGCTCCCACCAGGGGGTCTGGCTGTCCATCTGGTCGTAGATTTCCTGCTGGCGCTGCGAGCTGTCGAGCTCGCTGCCTTTGTCACCTTTCAAGAAGAAGAGGTGAACCTGTATGTAATAGTCGGCCAGACGCTGCTGACCAGAGATGCCCGTAAAACCAGAGATGACGGCCAGGACATAGACCACCAGGGTGGCGATGATGACATTCTGCGCGGTATCTGCAATGCCCAGCCAACCGAACTCGATGCTGTGGTGCAGGTAGAAGCGATATGTCATACCGGTATAGATAGGAACAAACCACACAAAGCCTGCCGCTCCGTCGAGGATGCGCCCCAGACGGCTTTTCTTTCCCGTCATGCGTGCCAGCTGTCCGTCGGTACAGTCAAGGATGTCGGCCACCATCAGCATAAAGACAGCCACGAGGTTCATGCCCAGTCCCCACCAGCCGGAGTAATAGTAGCTGCTGGTAGCGAAAAAGACGGTAGCAGCAGCCCCGATAATCATCGACCAGATGGTGACGGTGTTGGGATGTATGTCGAACTTGGCAAAGACCAGGGCGCAATAGTAGCAGAAGGGCCGTATGACATGCAGGTCGAGCCAGTCTTCAGTCTCCGACGACTTCAGGGATGCTTTAAAATTCTGATCCATTCCTTATTTATCGCTCTTCGCTTTTAATTTTTAATTTAAACCAGTTCCTTGGGCATCAGCTGCTGGGCGCGCTCGAAGTCCTCAGGCGTGTCGAGCTCGTAGGAGAAATAGTCGGTGGTGTCGACCACGCGGAAGGTATGTCCCTGAGGGATCAGACGCTCGAAGGCCCGCTCGTAGAACACATCGACAAGTCCCTCGCGCTCTATCATCTGCTGCAGCTCGTGATAGAGGGCTTCGCTATAGGTGGCGGTCATCCGCTCGATACCTACCGACTCACCTATGGCCTGCTGGATGCTGCATACCTTGCTGATTTCCGTGATGCGCCCCTCGGCATCGACAATCACCTTGATCTCCTCCTCGCCGCACTCGTGGCGGTTGAGGGCCAGTGCCGACTCTGGCTGTTGGGCTATACGCACCACAGCGGCTGGGTCGCAGAGGATATCGCTGTCCATCAGCAGGAAGTCTTTGCCGCGCACTACCTCCATCGCCATCCACAGGGAGAAGATGTTGTTGTTGTGCTCATAGTCAGCATTATGGAGAAAGGTGAAGTGAGGGACTGGTTGTCCTTGGGAGGGTAGTTCTCCTGAGGGGCCTTGTGAACATAGTTCTCCTAAGTTTCCTAAGAAATTGCGTATCTGGTCGGCACAATAGCCGGTCACCACGACAAAGTCCGTGATGCCTGCCTGCTGCATGGCCCGGACGGTACGTTCCAACAGGGTTCGCCCACCTACCTCTAGCAGACACTTGGGCTTATGGTCGGTCAGCGGGCGCAGGCGCTTGGCCATACCGGCAGCTAAGATGACTCCTATCATACTTTAGTTGAGGGGTTAATGTTGGGCATTGTACACCTTTAATATCGTGTCGACCACGGTCTGAGTCTGCTCCTTACGGCCCAGGGTAATGCGCAGGCAAGACTCCAGACCCTTGTCGGCCATGAACTTGATCTTGTAGTCCTGAATCTTCAGGGCTTCCATCAGCTGGTCCTTGATCTCAACGGGATACTTGATGAGGATGAAGTTAGCCACCGACTTGTAGACTTTGAAACCGGGAAGATCACCCAGTGCTTTCTTGTACAACTGGCGCCCCCACTCCATGTCATCAGCCACCTTACGGTAGTGCTCATCACTATCAAGGGCAGCCAGGGCCACAGCCTCAGAGAAGCGGTTGTAACCCAGATACTTGTTGACATAGCTCTCGAACTGCTCGTGGCCCTTGCCAATGAAGCCGAAGCCTACGCGCAGGCCGGGGAGTCCGTAGAACTTGGACAGTGTGCGCGAGATGATCAGGTTGCTGTATTTGTTGACCAGCGGGGCAATATACGCTGTATCGGTAGAGATAAAGCTGGCATAAGCCTCGTCGATAAGCACCATCGTGTCGGAAGGGATATTCTCCATGATACGGCCAATCTCCTCAGGAGTCAGTCCGTTGCCGGTAGGGTTGTTGGGCGATGCCAGCAACAGCATACGGGGATGTACGCGATTGGTAAACTCGATGACTTCGTCAATATCGTAGGCGAAGGTGTCGTCCTTCTCGTGCAGGGGATACATCTCAAAAGTACCGCCACACTCTGCAGCCACGCGGTTGTAGTACCACCAGGAGAACTCAGGAATGAGAATCTTGGTGTTGGGTTCATCCTGCTGGCTGTTGATGGAGAGGAAATAGTGGATGGCATTCTTCAGCATGTCCTCGCCACCGTAGGTCAGCAGCACCTGCTCCTCAGGCACGTTGTAGATCTCACTCAGACGGACACTGATGACACTCTTCTTGCCCTGGTCGTAGATGCGGGTATAGAAGCACAATGTCTTGGGATCGAAATTCTTTATGGCGTCAACAACCTTCTGGCTTGGCTCGAAATTAAACTCGTTTCTGTCGAGATAATTCATTTGTTTTTCCATTTCTTTATATACCTATTTAATAATTGCGGGTGCAAAGGTACGAATAAGTGAGCGAAAAACCAAATTTATTTGGGTTTTTCCGAACGGAAGGACCTTGACCAAAGGCCGAGGGCATTGTCACACGTTGGTGACAATGCCCTCGATATAGGTTTTGAGGATGTGGATACCCGTTTTGTTTTCATGCCCCCAAGGGATGATCAGGTCGGCAAACTTCTTGGTGGGTTCGATGAACTGTTCATGCATGGGCTTGAGCACCTTCTCGTAGCGGTCGAGCACCATATCGACGGTACGTCCACGCTCCACCACATCGCGCCTGATATTGCGGATGAGCCGGGTATCGGCATCAGTATCGACGAATATCTTCAGGTCCATCATGTCGCGCAGCTTCTTATAGTGCAGCGTCATGATACCCTCCAGGATGATGACGGGCTTGGGTTCTACGTGCACCGTCTCCGGCAGGCGGTTGGAGAGCACGTACGAATAGGTGGGCTGTTCGATGGCCTGCCCGTTTTTCAGCATCTTGATCTGTTCCGTCAGCAGCTTCCAGTCGAAGGCATCGGGATGGTCGAAGTTGATGGCCTTGCGCTCCTCATCGGTCATTCCTGTGGTGTCATTGTAGTAGGAGTCAAGAGGAACGATGGCCGCACAATGATGGGGCAGCACCTTGGTGATTTGCTTGACGACGGTAGTCTTTCCAGAACCAGTACCGCCTGCGATTCCTATGATGGTCATAATTTGATTTTCGATGATTCGATGTTTTTTGTTTTTTTTCGATATTTCGAGGCTTCGAGGCTTCGATACTTCGATGTTTCGATGTTTCGATACTTCGAGATTTCGAAGAATCGAGGGTTCGAGGGTTCGAGGGATCGAGGTTTCGAAGGTTCGAGGTTTCGAAGGATCGGAGGCTTGTTATTTTGCTTCCTTAACTAAATAAACAAGGGTGGGCAGGTGGTCGCTGTAGCCATCGAGCCATACTCCTCCGGCATGGGTGCGCAGGGTGTTGCCCTTGTATTTGCCTTCCTGCTGGAAGAGATAGTCGCGGCGGAAGATCTGGGCCTGGAAGAAGGTCAGTCCCTTATACGCTTTCTTGCCCTCCAGGTCGAGGAGGTTGCGCGACAGGATAATCTGGTCGAACAGGTTCCACGCGCCATCGTAGGTCAGGGTTCCCGTGCCGCTGTCGTGAATCTTCCAGAACGGATTATAGAGTCCACCCTCTTCCACTTCGCCCATATCGCGGCGGGCACCCAGTGCAACGGCCATAGAGCGGTCTTTGGGGTCGTCGTTCATATCGCCCATGATGAAGAGCTTCACATTGGGGTCGTCCTTGATCAGCGAATCCTTGACGGCACGTATCTGCTCGCCACCCAGTTCGCGGTAATAGCTGGTGGCACCGCGCGAGGGCAGGTGGTTGACCACGATGGTGACATGCTCGCCCGCCAGCGTACCGCTGACCACGAGGAAGCCACGGGTGGCGCGTCCGCGCTCAATGTCCTGAGGGTCCTTATATATATAAGGTACGAGCTTGACATCGCGAACGGTGAACATAGAGGGATTGTAGAGCAGGCCGCAGTCTACGCCGCGCTGGTCGGGCCCCTCGACATGACAGAACTGAAAATTGCGGGCCTTCAGGGGTTCCTGGTTGCAGAGGTCAGTCAGACAGCGGGCGTTCTCCACCTCAGCCACGCCAATGGCTGCACAGCCGTAGGGCAGCTTGTCGGTGCCCATCTCAGCCAGCACACGCGACATGTTGCGCAGCTTGTGCTGATACTTCATGTCCGTCCACTTATTACGACCCTCGGGCAGGTACTCATAGTCGTTATGACCCTCGTCATGCTCGGTATCAAAAAGGTTCTCTACGTTGTAGAAACCTATGGCATAGGCATTGAGCCTGCGCTCCTGAGCCTGTGTCTGCACCGTTCCAATGAGGAACAGGACAGCAAGTGTTGATAATAGTTTTCTCATAATATTTATAATTTTGCACAAAGTTAGCGTTTTTTTTCTAAAAACAAGCATGTTTTCACATTTTTTTTGTATCTTTGCAGCAATAAATGAATTCATTACTAAAATTAAACCTTATGCAGAAAAAGCTCAAATTAGCCGTGATGGCTTTGTGCATAGCTCCGCAGGCCTTTGCCCAGACTGACGTTCCCAAGCAGCCTGAAGGCGAGGAGGCCATAACGAGCGAGCAAGCCTTCACCTTCACGGAAGCTCAGCTGGGCGAGGACGACGACATGTCGCAGAACGTGACCATCATCTCGTCAAACCAGAACATCTACGCCTCGCAGGTGGGATACCTGTTCAGTCCCATGCGCTTCCGCTACCGTGCTTTTAACCAAAAGTACAACGAAATCTACATCAACGGTGCCCCGATGAACGACATGGAGAGCGGACAGTTCCGCTACTCGCTGGTGGGCGGTCTGAACCAACAGACGCGTGGTGTGGAGAATGCCCTGCCTTTCGAGGGCAACAACTTCTCTATGGCTGCAATGGGCGGTTCCAACAACTATGACTTCCGCCCCAGCCACATGGCCACAGGCAGCCGCGTCACCCTGAGCGGAGCCAACAGGAACTACACCCTTCGCGGCATGTTTACCCACAACACCGGTCTGATGCCCAACGGCTGGGCATTCTCAGCCAACGTCACCTACCGCTGGGCAAACATGGAAACCAGCTACATCAAGGGTACTTTCTACAACTCGCTCTCCTATTTCTTCGGAGCTGAGAAGAAGCTGGGCGACAACCACTCGCTGAGCATCGTCACCTGGGGCAACCCCACGGAACGTGCCGGACAGGGTGCTGCCACAGAGGAGAGCTACTGGCTGGCCAACAGCAACTACTACAACCCCTACTGGGGCTATCAGAACGGCAAGAAGCGCAACTCGCGCGTGGTCAGTGACTTTGCGCCTACGGTGCTGCTGACATGGGACTGGAACATCAGCAATCGTACCAAGCTGACGACTGCCCTTACGGGCCGCTACTCGATGTACAAGAGCACCAAGCTCAGCTACAACAACAGCGAGAACCCGCAGCCCGACTACTGGAAGAACCTGCCGTCGAGCTACTATGACGTGTGGTATCCAGAAGACGAAGCAGGACGGACACTGGCTGGCTACTATGATTTCTACAGCGCACGTACCTATATGATGGGTAGCGACGAGGCCCGCCAGATCAAGTGGGACCAGCTGTACTATGCCAACCAGACCGGCAATGCCACCGGTCGCGATGCAGCCTACTACGTCTCTGCCCGCAACAACAACAACCTGAACCTGACGCTGGCTTCGACGCTGAAGACACAGCTGGGCAAGAACACGCTCTGGAACACCGGTATCCAGCTGGCCACCAACAAAGGCATGCACTACCAGACGATGGAGGACTTGCTGGGTGCCAACAATTTCCACAACATCAACACCTACGCCTTGGGCAACTATCCTTCAAGTGACCCACGTGTGCAGTACGACCTGAACAACCCCAACGCCCAGGTAAAGGTAGGCGACCGTTTTGCCTACGACTACAACCTGCTGGTGCGCAAGGCTTCGGCATGGACCTCACTGCAGTATAAGAAAGGTGCGCTGGCAACCTTCGTGGCTGGCCGTATCGGCGGTGTCACCATGCAGCGCGACGGCAAGATGCGCAATGGTATTGCCGAGGCACTGGGGCAGACTTCCTATGGTAAGGGCAAGACGGCAAAGTTTCTGGAAGGTGGCGGCAAGGCCGGTCTGACCTACAACCTGGGGGCAGGCAACACCATCCAGCTGGGCGTGGGCTATGAGGTACGCGCCCCGCAGGCCCAGGCGGCTTTCATCTCGCCTGAGGTTACCAACGACTTCGTACACAACCTGAAGAACGAGAAGATATTCAGTGCCGAGGCTGGCTACCAGTTGGAGACCCCCTGGATGAAGGCCAACATCAACGGCTACTACAGCAGTCTGAAGGACGTCACCGAGTGGCAGCAGTTCTTCTACGACGACATTGCTTCGTTCTCATACGTCTCCATGACAGACATCAAGAAAGCCTACTACGGTCTGGAGTGGGGTCTGAACTTCAAGATTACCCCTTCGTTCAGCATCAAGACCCTGGGTACCATCAGCGAAGCCAAGAACACCAACAATGCCAACGTAGTGTACATGAACTCGACCGAGGGACAGTACTATGGCGACATAGTATATAATAAGGACATGCGCGAGGGCGGTACCCCGCTGTCGGCCTACAACCTGACCCTGAGCTACCATGCCGGCGGATGGTTTATTGACGTGATGGGCAACTACTACGACCGCATCTACCTGTACTACTCGCCCAGCTACCGCTACGGAACGACCCTGGACAACCGCCAGAAGTCGTATGAGAACAGCGGTATCGCAGCCGAACAGGTGTACTCCACCAACGCTGCCGGCGACAAGGTGCTGCTCAACAGCGCCATTGCACAGGAGAAGGGCAAGGGCGGCTTCATGCTCGACCTGTCTATCGGCAAGAGCATCCGCCTGAAGAAAGGCATGCTCTCCATCAACCTGATGGTGACCAACGTGCTGAACAACCAGAGAATCGTGACGGGCGGCTACGAACAGAGCCGCAGCAACTACTCGGTGAACTCCTCCACCGGCGAGGTGGGCGGGACACGCACCTATAAGTTCGACCGTAACCCCAAGAAGTACTATGCTTACGGTATCAACGGTATGCTGAATATTGGATATAGATTCTAACACTAATGCAGACGATTATGAAGACCAAGAAATATATTATCTTCGCACTGGCAGTCTTAGGACTTGCTACGTCGTGCGAGCGATTAGAATGGGGAGCCCCCGACAATGAAGAAGCCGGACTGGAAGCTTTCGGCAACAAACACCTCCAGATAACCAACCTGAAGACCATTGCCGAGGTGAAGCAGCTCTATCAGAACGAGATCAACAACAACAGTCTGAAACTGGTGAAGGACCCGATGCAGATTCGCGGTGTCGTCATCGGCAACGATGAGGGCGGCAACATCTACAACTCGATATACATCCAGGATGCCACAGGTGCGATAGCCATCAGCATCAGCCAGGGTGGGCTGTTCGGACCGTTTGCCGTTGGCCAGCCCGTACTCATCGAGCTACAGGGACTGTATGTCGGCGGCTACGGCAAGCAGCCGCAGATAGGTACTACCTATACCAACCCCAACCGTGAGGATGCCACCCCGCAGGTGGGCCGCATGAGCCGCTACCAGTGGCAGGAGCACTACCGGTTGTTGAGCAAGAGCGACGGCGTGATGGACGGCATCTTCGTCTATCCCATAGAAGAGAAGTGGAACCTGAACCAGCTGGACATCGCCCAGTATTGCGGACGGCTCATCACGCTGAAGGGCGTAGAGCTGGCCGAGGCTGACGGCACGGCTGTGTTTGCACCTAACGACGGCAGCGTAAGCCTGACCGCCAACTGCGCCAACCGCGTCATCAGCGGAGTGAGCAACGTGGTGCTGCGCACCAGCACATACGCCGACTTTGCCAACAAGCCCATGCCTACGGGGCTTGTCGACATCACCGGCGTAGCCACCCGCTACAATGACGTATGGCAGATCCTGATGCGTACCGAGAGCGACATCAAGGCATCGACCACGGAACCAGCCCCGTCGGCAGAGCCTACTGGGGCGGGAACGGAGGCCGATCCGTACAACGTAGCTGCTGTGGTTGCCTACACCAAGAAACTGGCCGCCGATGCACAGTCGCCTGACAACATCTATGCCAAGGGCATCATCACCACCGTGAGCGACATTGACACCGAGGGTACCTATGGCAATGCCACCTATCTGATTTCCGACCGCGCCGACGGTGCCACAGGCACCTTCCAAATCTATCGTGGCTACGGCCTGAACGGTCAGAAGTTCAATGTCAAGGATGCCACTATCATCAAGCCAGGCATGGAGGTCATTGTCAAGGGTAAGGTGGTCAACTACAAGGGCAACACCCCACAGTTCGCACAGGGCAGCACCATCGTGTCTATCAAGTAATCAATCAGTAACGAAACAAAAACAAAAACAAGAATATTATGAAAAGAATAGCAAATTATCTGATTGCGCTGGCCGTAGCGGCCTTCACATTCACCAGCTGCTCAGACGTACCCTCTCCGTTTGGCGACATCATCAAGCCCGCCACTGAGGAAGCCGTCACCATTGAGCCTATCGGCTCAGGTACGGAGGCTGACCCCTACAACGTGGCAGCCCTGCTGGAGTTTGTCTCTGGCTTAGGTGCCGACACTCCGTCGGCCAAGGAGGTATTTTTCAAGGGATACGTGACCGAGACCACTGACATCTCTGCACAGTATGGCAATGCTACCTTCTACATCTCTGATACGGAGGATGGTACCGCCAACAAGTTCTATGTCTATCGCGCCAAGGGTTTGGGCGGTGCCAACGTCACCGACGAGAAGTTCCTCAAGGAGGGCGACTTCGTAGTGATGTGCGGCAAGGTGACCAACTACAAGGGCAATACTCCTGAGACTGTTCAGGGAGCAGCCTACGTTGTGTCTATCAACGGCGAAGGGGGCGGCGGTACCAAGCCTGAAGAGGAGACAAAGACCGTCAGCGTAGCCGATTTCCTGAAGGCTGCCGAGAGCACCAGCGTATGGTATCAGCTCACGGGTACGGTGAAGAACCTGAAGGACGGCGACCTGTATGGCAACTTCGACCTGGAGGACGCTACGGGTTCTGTCTATGTCTATGGTCTGCTGTCGGAGAAGGGCGGCGAGAAGAAGCTGTTCCAGGAGCTGGCTGCCGCCAAGGGTATCAAGAATGGTTCGAAGCTGACCATCATCGGTAACCGTGGGGCATACAACGGCAACGCTCAGGTGACCAATGCTTACTTCGTCAGTGTAGAAGCTGGCGATGCTCCGGCTGACAATATCAAGGGTACCGGTACGCTGGCCGATCCGTTCAACATTGCAGCAGCCATTGCTAAGTGTAAGGAAGTGGGCGAGACAGCCTCTACCGAGAAATACTATATCAAGGGTATCGTGGTAAAGGGCGGCAAGGCTTCTGGCGGCTACGGCAACGTAACCTTCAAGCTGGGTGACAGCAAGGATGACACCGAACTGTTTACCGCTTATCAGGTGGCAGGTACCGACGGCGAGAAGCTGGCCGACGGCTTCGAGGTGAAGGAAGGTGACGAGGTGGTCATCTACGGTCCCGTGGTGAACTACAAGGGCAATACTCCTGAGACCACAGGCAAGAGTGCCGCTCAGATTGTCACCATCAATGGCAAGAAGACCAGCGAGGGCGCAAGTGCTGCCAACGACGGTTCGCAGAGCAAACCCTTCAACATTGCCGAGGCTATTGCCAAGTGTAAGGAAGTGGGCCAGACAGCTTCTACCGAGAAATACTATATCAAGGGTATCGTGGTAAAAGGCGGCAAGGCTTCTGGCGGCTACGGCAATGTGACCTTCAAGATGGGCGACAGCAAGGATGACACCGAACTGTTTACTGCCTATCAGGTGGCTGGCACCGACGGTGAGAAACTGGCTGACGGCTTCGAGGTAAAGGAAGGCGACGAGGTCATCGTGTACGGTCCTATCATGAACTACAAGGGTAACACTCCAGAGACTGCCGGCAAGAGCGCCGCACAGATTGTCACCATCAATGGCAAGAAGACCAGCGAAGGCGGCAGCACCGGCGGTGGCGGTACTGCAACAGTTACCATAGCTGATTTCGGACTTGAGAACCAGGCTGAATTAACCACGCATTCTTCAGGTGACATCACACTGAGCTTTGCACAAAACGATGGCACCAACGGTCCGAAGTATTACACCAGTGGCACTTCAGCACGTTTGTATGCCAAGAATTCTGTTACCATCAAGACTGCCAAGAAGATGAGCAAAGTGGTTCTTACCTGTGCCATGAACGGTGCCAATCCGGCCAACGGAAACAATGAATTGTATGGTGAAGCCAACGGCTCCAAGGTAACGACGAAGAAAGACAGCGACACTCAGGTGAGCTTCAGCGGATTTAGCAGCACTGAACTGAAGATTGTCAACGACTTCACCGATGTCAAGGCTGGCACTCAGCTCCGCATCGTAAGCATTGAGATTACCTACGCCAACTAATCCCTCCTACCCTACCCAATCACATGGCGGCACTTGAATGAAATCAAGTGCCGCCTGTTTTCTGTCTTCGACGCTGCGTCATCCTGAGCCATGACAGCATCAGTCACATGCCCGCGAAAAAAAAGTTTTTAATTTTTGCTTACACTGCCTACACTAACCCTGCTGAGCCCTTTGTACATCGGCGTTTGAGCTTAGTGTAGGCAACTTATTTTTAGTGTATGCAAGGCCCCAAAAAGGGGAAAAACACTCAAAAAGCAACAAAAATGCGGGCATTTTGCAAGGCTGCCCAGACGGAAGCAACCGTTATTCGGACTACCATACAACGCATTCCTTTGACGAAAACACAGCACCGCCATTTTGTCCCATGGCCTGGGACTTTTAGCGGAACGTACTCTAGAAAATGTCCCAGGCCCTGGGACAAAAATTAGACATGCTGAGTCACCCAAGTCTTTACACAAAAATCCCAGTCTGAAGGTATTCGGGGGGGCCAGTACTTCGTAAATGTTAAAATCGCCGAAGTCAGAAAAAGAATGAAAAATAAAATGTGTAAAAATTGGCAGAGACAAGACTTTTTACTATCTTTGCAGCTGCAATCAACTAAATGCTAAGATAAACTATGAAGAAAACAACCCTTTACGTGGCATCCGCCGCTGTAGCGATGGCTTTAACCACAGCATCCTGTTCTCAGCAAGCAACAGCTGAGAAACAGCAAGATCTGACAACCGTGGGAAATCCTTACCTGCCTCTCTGGGAGCACATTCCCGACGGCGAGCCCTATGTCTTTGAAGACCCTGACCAGCCCGGCAAGCAACGAGTGTATATCTATGGTTCGCACGACACCCGTATCACCGACTATTGTGGCCGCGAGCAAGTGGTATGGTCGGCATCGGTAGATACGCTGTGGAAGTGGCGCTACGATGGCGAGATACTACGTGTCGACAAGAACGGCAAAGGAGAGCCTATCGACACTGCCGACGTATTGTTTGCCCCAGACGTGACGCTGGTGACCGACTCGAATGGTGTCAAAACCTACTACCTATATCCCAACGATCAGGTTGGCGGCCGCAACGGTCTGATTGCCAAGAGCAACCGACCCGACGGACCGTTCGAGGTATGCAACTGGAACAAAGAAAACCCCAACGTTAATGACGGTGTGCTGCAGTTCGACCCAGGCGTCTTTGTCGACGATGACGGAAAGGTATATGGCTACTGGGGCTTCGGACACTCTATGGCCGCAGAGCTGGACCCCACGACAATGGCGACCGTAAAGCCTGGGACGAAGGTGGTTGACGGCATGATACCTGGATACAAGGAAGGCGACAACGACTTCCGCTTCTTCGAGGCATCCAGCATCCGCAAGGTAAAGGATAAATACATCTTTATATATAGCCGTTTTACGAAGGAAGGAGAATTCGGCCTGCCCACCACCAACTACACGCTGGCCTATGCCTACAGCGACAATCCACTGGGACCTTGGACCTATGGCGGCACCATTATTGACGGTCGAGGACGCGAGATCAACGAGAAGGGCGACACCATTGCCTCGGCCAACCCCTCGGGCAACACCCACGGCAGCATCTGTGAAATCAACGGACAGTGGTATGTGTTCTACCACCGCCAGACAGGCCTCAACGAGTTTGCCCGACAGGCCATGGTGGCCCCCATCACCGTTGAAGTTGAGGAAGGCAAGGGTGGCAAGGTGTCTATCTCAGAGGGCGAATACAACTCCGAAGGTTTTTCTCTGAACGGACTTGACCCCTTCGAGCGCCACTCTGCCGGCATCGCCTGCTGGTACACCGGTCCGAAGCCCGCTGAGCACGGATGGCCCAACTACACCTTCTATGGCTCATACATCGAGGCCGGCTACGGTACGGACGATAACTTCAAGGCCCCGTACGACCTGCGCAACAATACCAACCGCGTGGTCAACAACACAGACGGTAGCATCGTGGGATATAAGTACTTTAACTTCGAGGCCAGTAAACTATCAAAGGAAGAGAATCTGATGCTTGTCCTGCGTCTCATCCCTGAAGGCATCGACGGTACCATTGAGATCATGATGGACCGTCCTTGGGCATCGCAAGGCGGCAAGAAGATTGGCGAGATAGCCTTGAAGGCCGACATGGAGAAGAAAACCTGGGACATGGCGATAGGTATCTCAAAGGAAGCTAAAGAAAACGAACTTGCAGGCAAACACGCCATCTTTATCCTCTTCAAGTCTGACACTAAGAATAAGTCGCTCTGTATCCTCGAAGACCTGGTCTTTACATTCGACAAATAAAAAAAGGCTCAAATATTTGGTTAATTGGATAATAATTCGTACCTTTGCACCCTCAAAATGCAAACTTACATTTATAATCATTAAATAAGAACAAGTAAAATGAAAAAAGGTATTCATCCAGAAAACTATCGCCCCGTCGTGTTCAAGGACATGTCCAACGGCGATATGTTCCTTTCGCGTTCTACCGCCAAGACAAATGACACCGTAGAATTCGAAGGCGAGACTTACCCCGTGGTAAAGATTGAAATCTCGAGCAGTTCACACCCCTTCTACACTGGTAAGAGCAAGCTCGTCGACACCGCAGGTCGTGTTGATAAGTTCATGAGCCGCTACGGTAAGGCTGCGAAGAAATAAATAATTCCACGCCAGAACAAGACATTGAAGGCGCGTCCCCGGGTAGTTGCATATGCCCAAGGCCGCGCCTTTATTAGCTAAAATCCTAAGCAACGACACAATGAAAACTACTAAACTACTGATGCTCGGCATCACACTATTCACCCTCGCAGCATGCGGCGGGGGCGACGACATCGTCATCGAGCGCAACACGCAGAATACGAGCAGCAACAGTCCCAATGCGAACCGTAACCTGATAGGCCCTCTCGAGGCTCAGACGCGCTACGAATTTCCCAAATTGCAGGGAGGTAACAGTGAAGCCATCGTCCACTCCACAGTCACATACGGAATGAACTACGCATTGGAGTGGGACCATCAGAAAAGAGCAACAAGATGGGTCTGCTGGCGTATGGATGCCACTAATAGACAGGAAAGGTACAGCCGTCCTGCAGAAGACCCTTGGGCATATGACCCACTTGTTCCCGAAAACGAACAACAGGCAACGTATAATGAATTGAGCAAAAGCTACTACCCAGAAACCAATAGTTACTATCAGAAGGGACATATCTGCGCCTCGCAAGACCGCATCTACGACAAAGAAGCCAACTACCAGACCTTCTACATGACCAACATCATGCCCCAAGTAGGAAATTTCAATGAAAAGATCTGGCTTGAATTGGAGAAGAAAGTCCGCACATGGGGCAAAACTTGCGACACACTGTACATCTGCAAGGGTGGAACCATTGACCGTGCTGATTACATCATCAACTACACCATTGGCAACCATATCGTCCCCAAATACTTCTTTGTTGCGCTTCTCAGAAAGTCATTCAACGACATCAATGCCATTGCTTTCTGGATGCCACATTTAGACGAAGATCACTCAAGAGACCCCCTTAGTGGTTATGCAATAAAGGTTGACCGCTTGGAAGAGCTGACCGGCATCGACTTCTTCTGCAACCTGCCTGACGATACAGAAAGCAAAGTTGAAAGCAGTTTGACATTAAGCAGCTGGAATCTGAAATAAATACTAATTTATTTGGTATTCACAAGGATTATTCGTATCTTTGCCGATAAGAACAAGCGAATTATAATACTAACAATTTAAACACAAATGAAAACCGTTTATGATTTCTCTGTCAAAGACAGAAAAGGAAAGGATGTATCGTTGAAAGAGTATGCTAACGAGGTACTGCTGATTGTGAACACAGCTACCAAGTGCGGCTTCACCCCCCAGTACAATGAGCTGGAAAAGCTGTATAAGGACTATCATAGCCAGGGTTTCGAGATCCTCGACTTCCCCTGCAACCAGTTCGGCCAGCAGGCTCCCGGCACCGACGAGAGCATCCACGAATTCTGTAAGCTCAACTTTGGCACCGACTTCCCCCGCTTCAAGAAAATCAAGGTCAACGGCGAGGATGCCGACCCGCTCTATAAGTTCCTGCAGGAGCAGAAAGGCTTTGCTGGCTGGGATCCTGAGCACAACCTCAGTGCTTTGCTGGACGACATGCTGTCGAAAGCCGACCCTGACTACAAGCAGAAGCCCGACATCAAGTGGAACTTCACCAAGTTCCTGATTAACAAGAAGGGGCAGGTAGTAGCCCGCTTCGAGCCCACCACCAAGGCAGAGGTGATCGAAGAGGCCGTAAAGGCAGAACTGGCTAAGTAAAAAGCTCCTTACCTATTTATATATAAGGAATGGAACACGTAAAATGTTTGATTATAGGCAGCGGTCCCGCAGGGTATACCGCTGCCATTTATGCCTCCAGAGCCAACCTCCAGCCCGTTGAATACAGTGGTATGCAGCCTGGCGGCCAGCTGACCCAGACAACAGAAGTGGAAAACTTCCCCGGCTATCCGCAAGGAGTAGATGCCAACCAGATGATGATGGACATCCGCGAACAGGCAGAACGCTTCGGTGCCGACATCCGTGACGGCAGCATCACCAAGGTCGACTTCTCTCAGCGTCCTTACAAGCTATGGGCAGAGGACGGCACTGAAATTGAAGCAGAGACCGTCATCATTGCTACCGGTGCCTCAGCCAAGTATCTCGGGCTGGACGACGAGCGCAAATACAACGGTCAGGGTGTGTCAGCATGCGCCACATGCGACGGATTCTTCTACCGCAAAAAGACGGTTGCTGTAGTAGGTGGAGGCGACACCGCCTGTGAAGATGCCCTCTATCTGTCTGGACTGTGCAAGAAAGTGTATATGATTGTGCGCAAGCCTTTCCTCCGCGCCTCGAAGGTGATGCAACAGCGCGTCAAGGAGCGCGAGAACATCGAAATCCTGTTCGAGCATAACACACTGGGGCTCTTCGGTGAGAACGGTGTAGAGGGTGCTCACCTGGTTAAGCGCAAAGGAGAAGCCGACGAGACAATGGTTGACATCCAAATCGACGGATTCTTCCTGGCCATTGGTCATACACCTAACACTGAGATCTTCAAGGAATGGTTAGAAACCGACGAGGTAGGCTACCTGAAGAAGATTGAAGGCACCCCGCGCACAAAGCTGCCCGGCATCTTCGTTGCCGGCGACTGCGCAGACCCCACCTACCGTCAGGCTATCAGTGCGGCAGGCACAGGATGCCAGGCTGCCATCGAAGCAGAACGGTTCCTGCTGGGCCAATAAGCACAAAGACATACGAAAGACAAAGTAAGCACAAAGACATACGAAAAGCAAAAAAGCCTCGCTTCACAGCGGGGCTTTTTCACAAAAAACTAAATTAATCAACCATAAACCTTAACCATTAAAAACTTTCAATCTTAACTTTTTGAAACTCACGTTCCTCTTTTGCTAAGTCACGGACAAAAGTCCGTTTTAAATAAGACACTGCAAAGATAGTGCTTTTTCCACAAAATGTGGTTCATATTTCGACAATAGAGGTTTAAAATGCGTTATTTTAGCATTTTGCAAACCATTATTGACGATTTTTCAACCCGAAAAGCCTATTCTCTCACTATCTGGAGACATTTTTCTCATATTTTTGATAACTCAACGAAACTTTTTTATGCAAAAATGTCGGAAAATGGAATTAATAATGTAACTTTGCAGGCATGAATTCTAACTACTTCCATCAAACCGAACTCATCCTAATAGGCATTATCTGCCTCTTAGCTGTCGTCATTCCATTGGGAAGATGGCTCTACCTGCGCAGCATCCGCATTCGCAACCGCATACAGATGAGCTACATCTTCACCAATATCACCCACGAACTGCTGACACCCCTCACCGTGCTGGCCGCATCGGTAGACCACCTGAAGTCTACACAGCCGGAAGGAAAGAAAGACTATGCACAGATGGACCTTAACATTCAGCGAATGGTAAGACTGCTGCAGCAGATACTGGAAACCAGCAAGTCGCAGGACGGCAACCTCAAACTCCTGGTAAACCGCGTCGACGTGATGGAGTATATCACGGAAACAGCCCGTTGCATAGAACCGCTGATGAACCAGAAGGAGATGGAATTTACCATTCACTGCAATCCCACGAGTATGATGGGCTGGATTGATGTGGACAAAGTAGACAAGATTATCTACAACCTGCTTTCCAACGCCGCCAAATACACGGGCAGGAATGGCAAAGTGCTGCTTGACGTATCTACAAACAAGCATTTCGACAGCATCACCATCCGCGTCAGTGATACAGGAAACGGTATTCCCAAGGACAAGATGAAACACCTGTTCAGGCGCTACTACGACGGTGACTACCGCCGCTACCGCACGATTGGCACAGGCTTAGGACTGTCGCTAACCCGTGATCTGGTTTACCTGCACCACGGCGACATCCAATGCAAGAGCATCGAGGGACAAGGCACGACATTCCTCGTAGAGCTGCCTATCAGCAAGGAAGCATTCTCCGGTTCTCAAATTGACGACAACAACAATGTGGAAATCAAGACCCCCGCAAATAATATCATCGACCTGCCACAGTCTGTTATCGTAGAGCCAACCGATGTCTCACTGCCCGAAACCAGCGATGAGAATGCCTACAGACTCCTTATTGTCGAAGATAATGACCAGCTGTTGATGCTGATGCAGCAGCTGCTTCGCACCAAGTATCACGTGATGACGGCCAGCAACGGACTGGAAGCTTTGGAAACTGTCAAGAAGCACGATTTCGACATGATTATCTCAGATGTGATGATGCCCGAGATGGACGGCTACGAGCTGACCCGCCGTATCAAGGGAGACGAAGAGACCAGCCACCTGCCCGTCATCCTGCTGACTGCCAAGGTTCAAGACGAAGACCAGCAGGAGGCTTTGCGGGCCGGGGCGGACGACTATATCCCCAAGCCCTTCAAGATCAAGGACCTACAGCTGCACATCGACAATATCGTAGAAAACCGCCAGCGTATCCACCGTGTCCCCAATGCCAAGGAAGAGGAGAATGAGACCAAAGACGAAGTCTCAAAGCCTCTTACCATGGACGAAGAGTTTCTACAGCGTGCCACGAACTGCATTTACGAACACCTTGACGATGCCGACTACGACCGCGACACCTTTGCCGCAGATATGGGAGCCAGTGCCAGCACCCTGTACAACAAGCTCCGCACACTGACGGGAATGAATGTAACCGCATTCATCCGCGACATCCGGCTGAAAGCCGCCTGCCGACTGGCCAGGGAGAATCCAGGCCTGCGCGTCAGCGACATTGCCTACCGGGTTGGTTTCAAGGACCCAAAATACTTCGCCACCACATTCAAAAAAGAAATGGGCATGCAGCCTAAGGAGTATTTCGAGCACCTGAGGAGCGACGACAGCCAGTCAGCCATAGACTGACAAATGTCAGCAATCCGTTCATCATCAGCAGCTCATAGCCAAAATGATAGCCCGTCAAGCTACCTACAGCATAGTCAATCACATAGCACAGCAACGGTGAGGCAATGGCAATATAAGGCACCAGCCGGTCGTCAGCCTCGCGCTTGGTAAGGAGTCCGAAGGCAAACATTCCCAACAAGGGACCATAGGTATAGCCTACAATGATATAGATGGCATCTATCAGACTCGTGGAGTTCACTGCCTTGAAAAGCAGGATAAAAAGCACGAACACCCCGCACATGAGCAGATGAACCCGCTTTCGAAGGTGCTCGCTGGCCGGCTGCTCCATGATATCCACACAATAGATAGTAGTCAGCGAGGTCAATGCTGAGTCAGCACTGGAGAAAGAGGCAGCCATGATACCTACGACGAACAGCGTCATCACCATCTGCCCTGAGTGCGCGACATAGGCAGGCAACAGTTCATCGCCCGAGGCCAATACCGCAAGGCCCTGCTGCTGCGACAGCATCACCAGCAGCACGCCCAGCGAGAGAAACAGCAGATTGGCAGGAACAAAGGCTACGCCATAGGTACACATATCTTTCTGGGCAGAGCGCAGATCCTTGCAGGTCAGGTTTTTCTGCATCATATCCTGATCCAAGCCCGTCATTACAATGGCAATGAACATACCACTCAACAGCTGTTTCCAGAAATTCTGCTTGCTAAGCCAGTCGTCGAACACAAACACCCGCGACAGCTCACTGGCCTTGAGAGCATCCACAGCCTCTCCCACCGACCAGCCCAAGTCCGTCATTACCTTATATATAATAAGGAGAAGAGCAGAAAACAGGCAGAAAGTCTGCAACGAGTCAGTCCATACCAGCGTCTTGATGCCGCCTCGCCTGGTGTACAGCCAGATGAGCAGCACCAGTCCGACCACCGTCACGGCAAAAGGAACCCCCAGCGCCTCGAACACAAACCGCTGCAGGATGATACACACGACATAGAATCTGACAGAAGCCCCCGTCATCTTGGAGATGAGGAAGAATGCCGACCCCGTCTTATGAGAGAGCCTTCCCATCCGCTGTCCCAGATAGGCGTAGATGGAGATGAGGTTGAGCCTGTAGTACAGCGGTAGCAGGACAAAGGCTATCACCAGATAGCCCAGGAAAAAGCCCATACAGGTCTGCAGATAGGTCATCTGCGAGAGGATCACCATTCCCGGCACCGACACGAAGGTCACGCCAGAGATAGAAGCCCCCACCATACCGAAGGCCACCATATACCACGGTGACTTGCGTTCTGCACGATAGAACACTTCATTGGTGGCATGCCTGCCCGTCCACCGACTGACGGTGAACAGCAGAACAAAATAGACGATTACAACAGCTAACAATATCATAATTGGGTGCAAAGGTAACACTTTTCTACATATTCTTCATGAAAAAGACAAAAATAAAACCATAAATAGTTTGGTTATTCGCTCATTTTACACTACCTTTGCAGGCGGTAATTATTCACCAACAACTAAACAAACATGTCGAAACAGAAAAAATTTATTCTACAAGAGAGCGAGATTCCTACACAGTGGTATAACATACAGGCAGACATGCCCAACAAGCCCCTGCCCCCTATCCACCCAGTCACCAAGAAGCCCTTGGGTGTTGACGACCTGGCGCACATCTTCCCCCGCGAATGCTGTGTGCAGGAGTTGGACACTGAGCACCGCTGGATAGACATCCCTGAAGACGTGCTCGAAAAATACAAGTACTACCGTTCCACCCCCCTCGTCCGTGCCTACGCACTCGAGGAGGCTCTCGGAACACCGGCCCATATCTATTTCAAGAACGAGTCGACCAACCCGCTGGGTTCACATAAAATCAACTCAGCCCTTCCCCAGTGCTATTATGCCAAGCAGGAGGGTACCACCAATGTCACCACGGAGACTGGTGCCGGACAATGGGGAGCAGCTCTGTCGTATGCCGCCAAGATCTACGGTCTCGACTGTGCTGTCTATCAGGTGAAGATCACCATGCAGCAGAAGCCCTATCGCTCCAGCATCATGCGTACCTTTGGAGCCGTTGTCGAGGGTTCGCCATCGATGTCTACACGCGCCGGCAAGAATATCCTGACCAAAGACCCCAACCACTCCGGTTCGCTGGGCACGGCCATCTCTGAGGCCGTGGAGCTGGCTACCACAACAGCCAACTGCAAGTACACCCTCGGTTCGGTGCTCAACCACGTTGGCCTGCACCAGACCATCATCGGACTGGAGGCAGAAAAGCAGATGCAGATGGCAGGCGAATATCCTGACATCGTCATCGGTTGCTTTGGTGGCGGCAGCAACTTTGGCGGCATCTCATTTCCCTTCATGCGCCACAACCTGAGCGGCGAGCGTCACACCGAGTTTATTGCTGCCGAGCCCGACAGCTGCCCCAAGCTCACCCGCGGACAGTTCCGCTACGACTTCGGTGACGAGGCTGGCTATACTCCCCTGCTGCCCATGTTTACCCTGGGGCACAACTTCCGTCCATCCAACATCCACGCCGGTGGTCTGCGCTACCATGGTGCCGGCATGATTATCTCACAACTCATCAAGGACGGGCTGATGCATGGTGTCGACATTCCCCAGCTCGAAACCTTCGCAGCCGGAATGCTGTTCGCACAGACCGAGGGCATCATCCCTGCTCCGGAGAGCTGCCACGCCATTGCTGCCACCATCCGCGAAGCCAAGAAGTGTAAGGAAAACGGCGAAGAGAAAGTCATACTCTTCAACCTCTCCGGCCACGGACTCATCGACATGCCGTCGTACGACTCGTACATCAAGGGCGACCTGCAGAACTACACCGTCACCGACGAGATGATTGCAGAAAACCTGGCCGAACTGGACAAGTAAAATCAATCCAAAATAATCAAGCAGAGAGGGTGAGCCAAATGTTGGCACACCCTCTCACTTTTATTCCATCCAAGTTTACTCAGTCATCACATTCAGAGGTATCTCATTTTAAATTCCGTAGCAGGGACCAGATCGGTATCTCACTTTAAATTCCGCAGCAGGAACCGGAACACGTAGTCGGTGGTGCGATAGACGTTCTGCGAAAAGCCGTGGTCGAAATATTCCTGCTCCACATACTCCGAGCCAGCCCACTGCTGGTGGAAGCGCAGTCCGTAGGTATAGGGAACGATGCGGTCGCCCGTGCCGTGAATGACAAGTGCCGGGCCATGATAGTGGGCCGCTGTCTCGTAGATGGGCAGTGTGAAGGCGGTCTTGATATATTTGCGCCCGAGGCGCTGTCCCGGTCCCCACAGTTCAACATATTCCGGCGGGTCGAGGGGATTATACTGCTTGCCAAAGGTAGAACCGCGGATGGCATCGTCGCGCAAGACGGCCGCAGGTGCCATCAGTGCCACAGCAGCCACCGTCTCGCCCTCCTTTGCCAGCTCGCCAGCCGTCATGGCAGCCACCACCCCACCCTGTGAGTGGCCGACCAGTGCCACCTTCGACACATAGCGCAGGTCGCGCACATATTCGATAACCTTCTTAGCATCGCTGATTTCATTGGGTACGGTCATATCCTCAAACTTCCCCTCGCTCTCGCCATGAGCGTTGAAGTCGAAGCGGATAGAGGCGATGCCGTGCTTCTGCAGCGAGTCGGTGATGAGTTCGAACAGCGCGCCCTCCTTCCTGCCGCCAAAGCCGTGACAGAACACCACCATCGGGCATTGCTCGCCAGCCTTCAGCTCCGGTTTCTGGATGATTGCAGCCAGCTTGCCGTGATCGCCGTCGATGGTGACCCGCTCGTGCTGGGGCTTAAAGCCCGTGGGGCGCTGCTCCTTCAGGTATTTATCTACCTTATAGGTCAGCACGGTGCTCAGTGCCACCCTACCCTCCGGGTCTATCACCACCATCGAGGGAATCCACTTCACGCCATAGAGCTTCGCGATATCCGTCTCCTTGAACTTCTTCAGCTCCGACACCTGCGTATAGCCGATGCCATACTGCTGACAGGCTTTGCGCCAGGCTTCGATGTCGGTGTCCATCGATACCCCCACGAACTCTACGCCCTGCCTGCTGTACTCCTGCTGCATGCGCACCACCTCTGGGGCATCCTTCCTACAGTCAGGACACCACGAGGCCCAGAAGTCGAGCACTACGGTACGGCCCTTCAGCTCAGACAGCCGGAAGGTCTTGCCGTCAATGGTTTTCATCTTGAAGTCGGGCGCCATCGTGCCGGCCTTCACCAACTCCGTTGCATACTTCGCGTCAAAATCGGGCTCTGCAGCCATCTGTGCATCAGCCCTCATCGCCCAGCCCGTCATCAGGACCAAGGCGAGCATCATCCGTGTCATCTGTTTCATATGCCCGCAAAGGTAGTGCTTTTTAATGTAAAAAACAAGGGAAAACACAAAAATGTTTGCCTGGGTAGAATTATTGTATGTTTAGGACAGCGGTCGTTCATTGGATAATTCGTATCTTTGCAACCACATTTATTAATTAGCAACTTAGGAATCAAAAAAAACTACTAAACAATGGAAATCAAAGCCGTAAAATTCAGACGCGACGGGTATTATACCCAGCCCTTTGCCTTTGGTGGCGAGGAAGGACCGGACAAGTTTGACCACAACATCCGCTATCGCGGCAGTCTGCAGAACTATCTGATCGACACCGGTTCAGAGGTAATCCTCGTAGACACCGGTCTGCCCGCAGGGTTCCCTGAGGAAGTGGTCGACGAAAAGGCGATGGCCTATACCGGCAAGGACATCTGCAGTTATATGGATGCGCTGGCAGCCCTGGGCTACAAGCCGGAGCAGGTGACGAAAATCCTGCTGACCCATCGCCACAGCGACCACTCTGGCGAACTCCGCTCGTTCCCCAACGCAAAGATTTATGTGGGTGCCGACGAGGTGCAGGCTGATGAACTGAAGGGCCTGCCCAACCTGGTGCCAGTCACCTATACTGACGGAGCCTACCACAACTTCCCCGAGGCGCAGAAGATTTGCGACGGCGTGTGGTTCATCAAGGCTAAGGGACACACCCGTGGCAACAGCCTCGTCGTAGCTGAGAGCGACGGACTCTACTATATGTTCCAGGCCGACATCACTTACGTGGACGAGGCACTGTATGAGAACAAGCTGTCGGTGGTCTACGACGACCTGCCCGCTGCCCGTGAGACGATGGACCGGGTGCGCGAGTTCGTCCGTCAGAATCCCACCGTCTATATGGGCACCCACACCCCGCAGGGCTATGAGAATCTGGAGGCCAAGCGCGTGATGGATCTGGACAACCCCGTGCCTACCGTCCTCGCAGAAGTGGATTTCTCCGAGGCCGAGGCTTCGGGCAAGTACGTCTGCAGCGTCTGTGGCTATGTGTATGACCCCGCAGAGCACGACGGCGTGGCCTTCGAAGACCTGCCCGACGACTGGCGTTGTCCGCGCTGCAAGCAGCCAAAGGAAAAGTTCAATAAGGCATAATCACATATAGAATATTTATTAAGTAAGACCAATGCCACACGCCAGATTGCCAACAACTGCAAGGCGGAAATCTGCGCCTTCAAGGGTCATACGTTAAAATCTACATTCTCTTTCATATTCTCTTGTGCGTTGATGTTCGCTACTGCCATGAGCAGTGCGATGATAGTTGCTATAGTTCTCATTGTCTTATCTGAAATAACCGGTGGGCATTCTTCCAAAGAATCATCTCCCGATACGGCGCGAGGTCATCCTCCGTCGTGAGATACTGCTTCATGCGCCGCAGGCTCTGGGTGAGCATCTGTGGAGCCACGTAGGGATAATCGGAGCCGTAGAGCAGGTGATCGGGCGAGGTGATGGTGAGCAGCATGCGGATGGCCTCAGGAGAGTGTGCACCGGCAAGATCGTAATAAAGGGTTGCAAGATTCGCCTCGTAGTCTATCTCGCCTACCATCTTGTTCTTCTGCATCACAGGCGTCAGCGACTTCATGCGCGGTATGGCCAGCGGCAGATAAGCCCCGCAGTGGGGTACCACTACCTTTATATTATTATATCGTGCCAGCACGTTGCGGCTGATCATGTTCGAGACGGCACGGGTGGCCTCCGCGAGATATTCCTGCATGGCAAGCGGCGTCTGTTGCATCACCTGACGGTTCACAGGCTCCGGACGATGCGGATGCAGGATGACCACGACCTTGCGCTCGTTCAACACAGAAAAGAGTGTATCCAGCTCTGGCGCTCCGAGATACTGCCCACCGACGTTGGTGGCCAGTTTGATGCCATCGGCCTTCAGCGTATCGAGGGCATAGACGGCCTCGCGGATGGCAGCATCCACATCGGGCAGCGGCAAGGCGGCGCAGAACAGGAACCGGCCGGGATGCTCAGTCTTGAGACGGGCAGCGGCTTCATTCGTGCTACGCACAACCTTGGCTGATGTCGGTTGCGGAGCCGCCAGCGTCAGTACCGATGTCTGAACACCGGCTTCGTCCATCCAACGCAGATGTGCTTCGGCATCGTATTTCGGCAAGGGGAATCCCTCGTCCAACAGTCGTCCCTCACTTTCGAGAGCCGACAAAAACTCAGGAGTGATGATGTGGCTGTGCACATCTGTCACGCCCTGCGCCATGGCTTTAGTAGCAACCATCATAGGCAATAATAGCAGCGGTAGCATGGCGTGCCGCACTTGGCCCTTTAGGTCAAAGAGATTCTTCATTCTTAATGCTTCTTTTTTTAGTGCTGCAAAGGTACGAAAAAATCCGCAAACCGCTGTTACACGATTTACGGATTCTTCTATACATTTTACGGAATCGGCCTACCAGCCCTCGCTCACCTCTTCGTCATCTATGAGCTTTTTGTTCATACCGTATGCGTCGGGGCTGCCGGCAAGAATCGTCGCGCGCTGTATCACTTCCGCCCGCCATCATAATAGTTTCCGTTCAGCGCTTAGAGACGCTTGAATAAAAAGAAATCACTGTCAACTCTCAACTATTTATTGATTGTCACCGCGGCAGGCTCCGTGTTATGTATGTTTAAAAATCAGCGAAAACGAGAAAAAATTTTTCAATTTCGCTGATTTTTAAGAAAAAGATGCATGATTCTAAAATAAAAATTGTACTTTTGCTGAGTAATAAAAACAATTCGGCATGAAGTATCCCAGTATTATAGGTAGAGAAGTGGAGATATCCACGCTCGAACGCTTGTACAAGTCTAAGAAATCCGAGTTTGTCGCCATCTATGGGCGCAGGCGCATAGGCAAGTCGTATCTGGTCAGTGAGGTGTATGGCAGTAAGATTGTCTTTTCTGCCGTCGGAACATACGTAAAGGACGGGGACAAGAATTACGAGACATACCGTAAACTGCAATTGGATCATTTCTACGATTCATTGGTATTGTCAGGGCTGGATGCCGCTACGACCGAAAGACCTACATGCTGGCGTGAAGCCTTCCTGCTTCTGCGAAGGCTGCTTGAAGGCATACGCTCTCGTCGGAAGGTCATCCTTATTGATGAGTTGCCCTGGTTGGCCGGCCCTCAGTCGTCCGAGATGATTTCGGAACTCGGCTATTTCTGGAACTCATGGGCAGACAGTCAGAGAAACATCATTCTGGTGGTGTGCGGATCTGCCACGAGTTGGATGCTTGACAATGTGATACGCGACTACGGAGGTCTGCACGGACGACTTACAGAGACCATCAAGCTTGCACCCTTCACATTGGCCGAATGTCAGAAGTATTATCGACGAAACGGATTCCGTCTGTCCCGATATGAGATGTGTATCTGCTACATGGCATTGGGAGGTGTTCCCTTTTATCTTGACAAGCTACGCAACAGTCAGACCATTACTGAGAATATAGACCGTATTTTCTTTGCCGACGAAAAGATACATCAGGAATTCCTTAATGTTTATGCAGGACTATATGCCAGCAAAGAGAGATATGTGGACATTGTCAAAGTTTTGGGAAGTCAGTTTTATGGCATGACCCAGAAAGAGATCAGCACAGCCATAGATGTCAAGACTGGCGGAACGCTGACTAAGCTGCTTGAAAACCTCATGGAGTCTGGCATCATTAGGGCGTACCCACGCTATGGTAAGGAACGTGTGGAGACGGTCTATCAGCTGATTGACTTCTTTTCTCTGTTCTATTTACGCTTCATACAGGGCAGGCAGGCGAAGAAGGGAATATGGAATTCCATTCACGGCACTCCCACTTTCTACACTTGGGCAGGAGATACCTTTGAGCTGCTTTGTGTGGAACATTTGCCCCAAATCCAAGACACCCTGCGTATAGCCTCCATCAACCGGAATTATTGTTGGAGCGGGAAAAGTCCCGACGGTAGGGGGGCTCAGATTGACTTGCTGCTGGAAAGTAAGGCTGACAGGACGGACTATCTCTGCGAGATGAAGTTCACGGGTGGAAAATACGCCATAACAAAAAACGATGAAGAAGATTTCCTGAATAAGATAGAGGCCTTTGCCGCAAGCAAGATGCACAACAAGACGCACAGCATCCAGTTGGTGATGATTACGACGATGGGTGTAGCCCGAGGGGAACATGCCAGTATTGTCAATCAGTCAGTTGTGTTGGACAATTTATTTGCAGACCGTTGAACTTAGAACCTCTCAATTCTCAACTCTCAACTTTCAACTATTCCATTGAATGTTCCCAACCGCCACGGGTGTCAATGCCGGTGGCATCGGCCAGTTGTTCCAGACGGGCCACCTCCTCGGCAGTCAGTTGAATCTTGGCAGCCTCGGCAGCCTCGATGACGGGAATCATGGGGTCGGTTCTCTCTTCGAGAGTGTGGCGTTGCAATCTAGTGATCATTTTTCAGTTTCTGAATAACTCCAAACGAAATGCCCGTCAGCCGGGAAAACTTCCTGACTCCAGCCCCAAAGGAGAGAGCGTATCTTATTACATGGGAGATACCTCGGTTTTCTCCCTATGATGCCATATTGTAGCCATGCTCAAGGGTATGGCATGTGTATGGTATGTGTATGGTATGTGTATGGCATGTGTATGGCATGTGTATGGCATCTCCCTGCCTGAAGCGACTCTAAAGCGATGCAAAAATATGAGTAGATCAGGGGCGAAACCAAGTGATTTCAGGGAATAACAGCCGTAATAGTAAGAGATAATGGAACAAATGGCGGGCGAAGACGCTAAATTTCGAAAACTTTTTGTACCTTTGCAAGCGTTTTTTAACTCTTAGCAATAAATATTCAATCATATTATTAGAATGAGGAAATCAACATTCAGACAAAAAATAATGAAACAGATAATGAAGAATTTAATGCAATGGGTGCTGGCCGCCACCCTCATCTGCGGCACAAGCGTATTCACCTCGTGTTCGTCGGACAACGACGACAACCCTGTTCCCGAATCAGGAGCAAGTGGCGAACTTGTAGGCCAATGGTATTCCGACGTGTCGGGGGATACTTACGCCGCCTGGACATACGGCAAGGCTTGGCAGCAGACAGAACTGAAGGCCGACGGCACAGGCGTCACCAACATTTATTACCTTAACAACGACGACGCCGTGGGCCGTGAGCGCTATTCGTTCACCTATACAGCCACGGAGGGCGTGCTGACGATGGACATCGCGGAGAGGAACACCAAGACCACTGCCAGATATACCGTGAGCGACGGCAAGCTGACCTTGACGGAGGGTGACCACCAACTGGCCATGCAGAA